>URVP01000042.1 GCA_900551345.1 uncultured Eubacteriales bacterium | reverse complement strand
CCGTTTGAGAGAACTGCCGGGCGGTGCGAGGCAGATGGGGGAACTTGTTTTGAATACATCCCGAGAGCTGCGCACCGAAAGGCTTTTTTGCCCAGTAGGCTGCGACGGGCGTGCCCGTTACAGCACCGGAGTATCTTACTTATGTCGGTAATGTACTTGCTGAGGTCGTTGTCGTGAGGCAATGATGAACTGAGGTGGTATCACGGGAGTTTTCTCGTCCTCTGATTTTCAATCGGAGGGCGTTTTTTTATTGCCATTTGCATCCTCCGATACGACAAATATACCTAAAGGAGTGAAGAAAATGGCTGTTAAAATTATTTTGTTGGTACTGTTTTTTGCTGTTATGATCGGTGTAGGCATCTATTGCCGCCGTCATGCAACCGATGTAAAAGGTTTCGTGCTGGGCGGAAGAAATGTAGGACCCTGGCTTACCGCTTTCGCATACGGTACCTCGTATTTTTCAGCGGTAATATTCGTTGGCTATGCAGGTCAGTTCGGCTGGAAGTTTGGTATTGCGTCTACCTGGATAGGGATAGGCAATGCTATTATTGGTTCTCTTCTTGCGTGGGTTGTTTTGGGAAGAAGAACAAGACTTATGTCCCAGCATCTAGATTCTGCAACCATGCCTGAATTTTTTGGTGCAAGATTCAACAGCGCTTCGCTGAAAATCGGAGCTTCCGTTATTGTGTTTATATTCTTAATTCCTTATACAGCGTCCCTTTATAACGGACTTTCAAGGCTTTTTTCAATGGCATTTCCGGGTATTGACTACAGCGTATGCGTAATAATCATGGCTGTTCTTACAGGTGTTTATGTAATTGCAGGCGGTTATATGGCTACCGCCATCAATGACTTTATACAAGGTCTGATTATGATAGGCGGCATAATCGCCGTAATATGGGCGGTGCTTTCTCAAAACGGCGGTTTTACGGAATCTTTAAACAGCCTTGCACGGGTGGAAACTCAGGTGCCGGGTGCATATAACTCCTTCTTCGGCCCTGACCCGATGGGACTGCTTTTCGTTGTTATACTTACATCCCTGGGTACATGGGGTCTGCCTCAGATGGTTCAAAAGTTTTATGCAATTAAGAGCGAAAAGGACATAAACAAGGGTACTGTTATCTCTACTCTTTTTGCTGTTGTGGTTGCAGGCGGCTGCTATTTCTTAGGCGGATTCGGCAGACTTTTCTCTTCTGCACTTAATGTTCAGGGGGATATGCCTGCAGGCGGATATGATGCTATTATCCCCCAGATGCTTTCGAATCTGTCGGACATTCTGATCGGAATAGTTATCATACTTGTACTTTCCGCATCGATGTCCACCCTGTCCTCTTTGGTGCTTGCGTCAAGTTCAACGCTTACAATTGACCTTATTAAGGATAATATCGTGAAGAATATGACAGATAAAAAACAGGTTCTCATTATGAGAATATTTATCGTGGTGTTTGTAGCAATTTCTGCATTTATTGCTCTTAACAAAGACAAGCTGGGATATATTGCCGATATGATGGGTATCTCCTGGGGTGCCCTTGCAGGTTCATTCCTTGCTCCTTTTCTGTTCAGCCTTTACTGGAAGAAGATTTCTAAAGCGTCTGTATGGGCATGCTTTATTTTCGGCAGCGGATTTATGATATTCAATATGCTTTGCAAATCAGCTCTTCCCGTCATTTTGCAGTCGCCTGTCAACAGCGGAGTTGTGGCCATGATTGCCGGATTTATTATCGTTCCGCTGTTTAGCTTGTTTACACGAAAGCCTGACAGGAAATCGGTTGAAAATATCTTTTCCTGCTATGATAAAGAGGTTGTGGTACATGCCAAAGAGTCATTGGGTGAATAATTGATTAAAACAAATTTCTATGCTTCCTTTTTACAACAAGGCGTAAGGATTTTGTCAGAATATATGTAAAAAATACTTATATTGACAACGGGTATCTTATATTGTAGAATAAATTTGTATAGGTATTGCATATATATAGACAAAGGGCTTGCCTTTGCCCTGTTTATGAAAGGAGACGGTGGTTGATATGGAAATTATCTGGATTGCGGCAATGGTGATTTTTGCGGTAGCTGAAATTGCCACGGTTCAGTTTATAAGTATTTGGTTTGCCGTAGGTTCGCTTGCAGCATTTTTTGCGGCTATGCTTGACCTCAATAATACTGTTCAAATTACCGTGTTTGTATTGGTATCGGTACTTTTGTTCATACTCAGCAAACCGCTTGTAAAAAAACTTCAGAAAACAAAGGTCAATACTAATTCTGATAGGCTTGTGGGTAAAACAGTAATAATTTCTCAGCAAGTGGATAATGTAAAAGAGCAGGGCCGTACACATGTGGGCGGCGTTGACTGGAGTGTAAGAAGCAGCGACGGCAGCATTATAGAGGCCGGCGAGCAAGCGGTGGTAGAAGATATTAAAGGAGTTAAGCTTATAGTTACTGCAAAAAAATAATATAATATAAATTAAGGAGGGGTATTTATGCCTATCTTGGTACTGATTGTTATCATCTTAATTCTGCTGATTGCAAATGTAAAGATTGTTCCGCAGGCAAATGCCTACATTATTGAACGATTCGGCGGATACTACAAAACATGGGAAGTTGGTCTTCATTTAAAGGTTCCTTTCATAGACCGAATTTCTAAAAAGGTTAACCTTAAAGAACATGTGGTTGATTTTGAACCTCAGTCGGTTATTACTGAAGATAATGTAACAATGAAAATAGATACGGTTGTGTATTATCAGATTACCGACCCCAAGTTGTTTACCTATGGTGTGGAACGCCCCATGATGGCTATTGAAAATCTTACGGCTACCACATTGCGTAACATAATCGGTGATTTGGAACTGGACGAAACTCTTACTTCAAGAGATACGGTAAATACCAAGATGTGCACAATCCTTGATGAGGCAACTGACCCGTGGGGCATCAAGATAAACCGTGTGGAGCTTAAAAATATTCTTCCTCCGCCTGAAATTCAGGATGCTATGGAAAAGCAAATGAAAGCAGAGCGTGAACGCCGTGAGCAGATACTTCGTGCAGAGGGTGAAAAGAAGGCGGCAATTCTTTCGGCAGAGGGTGAAAAAGAAGCTGCCATACTTCGTGCAGAAGCCCAGAAGCAGGCAAATATCCGTACCGCAGAGGGTGAGGCAGAGGCTATTCTTACCGTGCAGTCTGCCATTGCAGAAGGTATCAGAAAGATTAATGAGGCTAATCCCACCGAATCATATATTAAGCTTAAAGCTCTTGAAAGTTTTGAAAAAGCGGCAGACGGAAAGGCTACCAAGATCATTATTCCCTCGGAAATACAGGGACTCGCCGGTCTTGCTACAGGAATAACCGAGGCTATTACGCATAATAAAAAGGCTGATTGATTTATAAAAAGGGAAAAAAATAAAGTTTCTGAGAATGTAAATAGAGCCGATTCTTTGAATCGGCTCTATTACATAAGGGATGGAATGAAAAAGATTATTAGCAACTGTGCAAACATAGTATAGCAAAATATGAGCTGTTTCGCAAGATGTATTTTTGGTAAAGTTGCATTAAATCACATAGCTAAAATTGTGCAATATTCACAAACAGAAAAAGCAATATACAAAAATTGTGACAAAAAAGTAGTCACTTTGCAAAAATATATACATTGAAAACAGTTAAAAATACATAAAAGCTGTTTGTTTGCGTCTTTTTCAGGGACAAGCTGACGGCATGCTTATATGTAAAGTGGTTTTTCTTTTGACAAATATATCCGATTATGCTAATATTATATTTAATTATACAAGGAAAGGCGAATTAGAACAAATGGGAATTTATGAGGAACTTCAAGAAAGAGGACTTATCGCACAGGTTACTGACGAAAAAGAAATAAGAGACCTTATTAACAGCGGAGGCGCAAAATTCTATATCGGTTTTGACCCTACCGCCGATTCACTCCATGTGGGACATTTTATGGCTCTGTGCCTTATGAAGCGTTTGCAGATGGCAGGTAATAAGCCTGTTGTGCTTATAGGAGGAGGTACAGGTTACATTGGCGATCCGTCAGGAAGAACGGATATGCGTTCCATGATGACTCCTGAAACCATACAGCATAACTGCGATTGTTTCAAAAAGCAGATGGAGCGTTTTATCGAGTTTGGCGAAGATAAGGCTATAATGGTTAATAATGCAGATTGGCTGCTTAAGCTTAATTATATTGAGCTTTTAAGAGATGTGGGAGCGTGCTTCTCTGTTAATAATATGCTTCGTGCTGAGTGCTATAAACAGCGTATGGAAAAAGGATTAAGCTTCCTTGAGTTTAACTATATGATAATGCAGTCTTATGATTTTTATTATCTTAACGAACATTACGGCTGCAACATGCAGTTCGGAGGCGACGACCAATGGAGCAATATGCTGTTCGGTGCTGACCTTATACGGCGTAAAACGGGCAAGGATGCATATGCTATGACGATCACCCTGCTTATGAACAGCGAAGGTAAAAAGATGGGTAAAACAGCAAACGGTGCGGTATGGCTTGACCCGAACAAGACAACACCTTTTGAATTTTATCAGTATTGGCGCAATGTGGATGACCGTGATGTTATTCGTGTTATAAAAATGCTCACTTTTATCCCTCTTGATGAGGTTGCTAAGATGGAAAAATGGGAGGGCAGTCAGCTTAACGATGCTAAGAGAATCCTTGCATACGAGCTTACTAAGATGGTTCACGGTGAGGAGGAGGCAAAGAAAGCCGACGAGGCAGCACTTGCACTCTTCTCAAAAGGTGCTTCCAGCGAAAATATGCCTTCTACCGCTATTCCTGCCGGTGAACTTTCTGAAGGAAAGAATATTATTGATATTCTTGTTCTTGCCGGTCTTGTACCGTCCAAAGGTGAAGGAAGAAGAGTTATCCAACAGGGCGGTCTTTCTATTAATGATGAAAAGGTTACTGATATTTCAAAGCTTATAACAGCCGATGATTTTAAAGACGGTGAAATGATTATTAAAAAAGGCAAAAAAACATTCCATAAAATCGTTATGGAATAAATGATGTGGAAAAAGTGAAAAACGGCTTTTGCTTGAGCAAAAGCCGTTTTTTATACATATGCGTCGCTGCACTATGCACAAAGACAACATGTTTTGAATCAGTAATTTATGGACGCCTGATAATCGGCTTCCGCAATTTCTGTTATAATTCCGTCTTCAATTGTTATTTTGTAAATCTTGTCCTTGATTTCGTCACCGTATTTTTTCAAATATTCAGAGAAAGTCTCGGTAGTATCCTTTGAATTTTCTTCGTCATAATACTTAATTTTTGCATTATCTGCGTCAAAGGTTATTTCACTGTCCTGCTTGCCGTATTCATATTCTACTGTACCGTCGTCTTTATCAATTTTCATCATAACGGTACCTTTAAGGGTAACCATGTTGTTATCGGTGCTGCTGCTTGTAACTCTAAAATACTCAGAGCCTTCTTCTTCGAGCTCAGAGGGGAAAATACTTTTTTCTATATTGTCCACCATGTTTTCAGCACCGTCTGCCATATCCTCTGCCATGTTTTCTGCATCATCCATCATGTTTTGAGCATCGTTGCTGCTGCATCCGCAGGCAAAAATCATAATGGCTGCGAAAAGAGCGACAATTGCACTTTTTTTCATATACTAAAACATCCTTTCTTTTTGGTTTTAAATATATCTTTTCCAATTTTAAGTAAAGTATTTATGCAATATGGATATTTCAGCTTGTCAAATTAACCAAAAAAAATGAGACGATTTTTTAAAAACGATATAAATAGCAATCTCACCTGTGCAATGTGCATAAAAACGCTTTGTTGTTTTCTTGCATATTTACCAAAAATATGTATTGCCAAACATACAACTGTTTAGTATAATATACTCGCACAGTTGCTAATAATCTTTTTTCATTCCATCCCTTATAGTACTCGTCGGTGATACCGTTTATCGCCGGCAATTTTTTTGCCTTTTTGTATAAAATATGCACCCTAAAAGTATTTGCTTTACTTTAAGGGTGCATATTATATTTTATTAATTTATCATGTTGTCGAATTCCTCTTCGGATATAACTTTAATGCCCAGTTGATTTGCTTTTTCAAGCTTGCTGCCTGCCGCTTCTCCCGCAAGCACAAAGTCTGTCTTTTTGGATACGCTGCCCGACGCTTTCCCTCCGAAACTTTCGATAATTGCCTTTGCTTCCTCACGCTTGTATTTTTCCAGAGTGCCTGTGATAACAAAGGTTTTGCCTTCAAATCTTTTATCAGAGGTTTGTTCTTTTGGCTGTGTCATATCTACACCATGTGCTCTGAGTCGTTCTATAAGCAGTTTGTTATGGGGATTGTTTAAATAAGCCCTTATACTTTTTGCACTTTTTTCTCCTATATCGTTTATATCTGACAGTTCCTCTTCACTTGCGTTATATATTGCATCTATATTTCCAAATCTGTTTGCAATAAGTTTGGCAGCTCTTTCCCCTACCAGCGGAATACCCAGCCCTGTAAGAACACGGGCAAGACCTCTGCTTTTGGAGTTTTCAACAGCCGTTATCAAATTGTCCGCACTTTTTTCCCCCATCTTGTCCATCATAATCAGTTCCATGGGGTTTAGTTCGTATAAATCTGCTATATCTTTTATGAAATTTAACGAAATAAGCTGGTTTATTATTGCCGGACCCAGTCCGTCTATATCCATTGCTTTTTTTGATGCATAGTGTATTATGTGCCTTGCCTTTTGTGCGGGACAGTCAATACCACTACATCTTACGGCGGCTTCGCCTTCAATCCGTATGGTGGGACTGCCGCATTCGGGACAGACTGAAGGCATTTCAAAAATAGTTTCCCTGCCCGTTCTTTTGCCTTGAACAGACCGTACTATTTCGGGTATTATTTCGCCCGCTTTGCGTACAATTACCCTGTCTCCTATGCGTATGTCTTTATCTCGGATGTTGTCTATGTTGTGAAGGGTTGCTCGGCTTACTGTTGTACCGGCAAGCCTTACCGGAGTAAGACGAGCGTTGGGTGTCAACACTCCCGACATACCTACCTGAACATATATATCTTCAAGAGTAGTTTCTTTTTCTTCGGGTGGGTATTTATAGGCTATTGCCCATTTTGGCGCCTTACTGGTAGAACCAAGTTCCTGACGAAGAGCCAAGTCATTTATCTTGACCACCGCTCCGTCTATATCATAAGGCTGTTCTCCTCGTGTGCTGCCGATTTTTTCAATTTCTGACCATATTTCTTCAATGCCTTTGCACAACTTTACAGGTACGGTTTTTATGCCGCATTGGCTTATTATTTCCAGACTTTCTTTATGGGTATTATAACTTATCCCTTCTGATCTTTGCATGTTAAATACCAGTATGCTAAGGCCTCTTTCAGCCGTGATTTTACTGTCCAACTGTCTGAGGGAACCTGCCGCCGCATTTCTCGGATTTGCAAAAAGAGGCTGCTCAAGCTCCTCTCTGCGGCGGTTAAGCCGGATAAAACTTTCTTCGGGCATATATACCTCTCCGCGAACCTCCATAAAATCAGGCGCATTGGTGAGAAATTCCGGAACATCGTCTATGGCAAGCAGATTTTGAGTAATATCTTCTCCTACGCTTCCGTTCCCTCTTGTGGAGCCTCTTTCAAGTTTGCCCTTCCGATATTCAAGGGATACAGAAAGTCCGTCAATTTTGGGTTCTACCGAAAAAACAGCAGCGTCTTTACCGACTTTTTCTTCAATTTTACCTACAAAGTCTGCCAGTTCCTCGTATGAAAATACATCTCCAAGACTCTGCATTGTTACCGTATGCTCAACAGGCGCAAACTTGGCTGAAGCCGTTCCGCCTACATGTGCGGTAGGGGAGGCTGCGGATTTTAAATGAGGATTTTTCTCTTCCAGCACCTCAAGTTCACGAAGCATCATGTCGTATTCGTAGTCCGAAATTTCAGGATTGTCTTCGTTATAATATTTATTGTTATGATATTCAAGTTGTTTTCTCAGTTCTTCAATTCTTGTTTTATCGTCCATACTTAAACAGTTCCTTCCGTGATGATATATTTATATTTTACCATATTTACTCGAAAAAGTCATATAAAAAATAAAATATTAAATATACAATCGGTAATTGAAAATCATAAATGGCTCAACATCTGGTAAAACAGGTGTTAAGCCATTTTGAGCGGTGTTTATTTAGTCTGTTTCACAGCATCTTTCTCAATCCGTTGCGATAATCAGCCGAAGAGACGCCGCCCGGATAGTTTATGAACAGAATGTCGTCAATATTTTTGTAGTTGCAAAAGTCTGCCAGTTTAAAGGAGTTGGGATGCTTTTCATTATTGAAATAACGGGGATCAACTACATATATTTCACGGTAATTATTAACTGCCCATGTGGCAAGTGCGTTTCCATATGATTCTTTTAATATAAGCAGTTTTTTGTCCGATTCGCAGTTTGTTTTTATCGCCGTTACGGGAGCGTCACCGCCTATAAATCCCAGATATCCGCCGCTTGCCGAAACAACGCTTACATTTCGTGCTTTTTGGGTCAGCCACATGTCGTTATATACTTCTGCACTTGTTTGGGCTATGGGTGTAAAGTATTCTATTTCGTCCGGGTTGTCTTTAATAAGCTGTGCATAAGCCGTTCCGGATAAAAAGCTTGCCATAGAACCTACATATGATTTAGTCTGTATTGGAAATTCCGACAGAGAAGGCAGCTCACGGTGAGAAAACTCAAGCATTTTTTTATATGCATAGTATGCGCCTCGCTGTGTCCAATGATGGTCGGTTCTGAAGTATATATTTTCTCCTTTGTGTTCATCAAGTGCATCAAATACATTTATGGCAACAACCTGTGGATCAAGTTTTTTGTAAAGCTGGGAGACTGAATCTTTTATACTGTACCCTTTTTCTGCGTAATACTCAGCTCCTGTGGGGACAACCATATTGTAAACTGTGCGACCGGGCAGCATTGCTGCTGCTTGGCTTACGATGGAAGCATAATCATCGCTGCCGCTTATTACAATTGATTCCATTGCACGGGTTCCCGAAATCAATATTGACCCTTTTGCTCGTACAGTCTGAGTGCGAAGTGAGTCGTCGATAACCGTATTATCAATCCCGTTGTCATATCTGCCGGGAGTAAAACCTACTGTCTGTACATCAAGCCCGGTGCTTTTTTGTAAAATTTCTGTACTTATGTATAGGTTGCTTTCGTAAAAAAACGGTGCTATTTTCACATTAATCATTTTTGAATTTACATTAATGCGGTCTTTTGAGACAATCATAATAATTTGATTACCGTCACCTGTGCAAACCACTGCGTTTGCATCAGCATCCCATTCAACGCCATAACCTATATTTGTATAAACTTCTCTTAAAGGCACAAAAACGGATCTGCCGTCAGTTATGGTTTTGTTTTTCAATATATATGTATCTCCGTTTATTGTAAAGGTATTTTCAGCTGGGTTTATTATCATCACAAGCTTTGCATATGTTTGCTGCATGGGTACGATGGGAATAAGAGCCAGCAATACCACTGCTATTATCATAAAAAACTTTTTCAATTGTTTTAAACCTCCATATGAGCTATATATAATATATTTAAAAGTATGTTAATTTAAGCAAAATAATAATAACACATCCGCGGATATATTTCAATCATTTTACAAATAATATTTATGATGCTTATAAAAATATTTTTTCTATTTTTGTCAAAATTTTTAAAAAAGACTTGACAAGCTATTTTATTTATGATAATATATCTCTTGCGTCGGTCAAGACATACATGGCGGCATGGCTCAGCT
>URVP01000041.1 GCA_900551345.1 uncultured Eubacteriales bacterium | reverse complement strand
ATTTAAAACCGTACTTATTTTAAGCTGTTTCGGAAGTGGTATTATACTTCTTTTGCTGATACTAAAGCCTGTTACCGTAAAGCATTTTCCGGCGAGATGGCAGTATTTTATATGGCTGGCGGCAACTGTATGTTTGATTCTCCCCATATGGAAGATGATACCCGGCAGCGAAGCACAAAAAATCGTTCCTCAAATAACAGCAAATAACGAAACTATCAAAGCGGAAACAGAAACAAGCGATACAGCCGATATGGAAATTCCGACGATTATCAATGAAACGGTGCCGATGGAATACCGAGAGGTAAACTTAACAGGCGGAATGCACATAAGGATTTATGACCTGATAGCATATATCTGGCTGGGCGGGGCTTTGATATTTATTATCCTTGCCATTGCAAACTACTTATTATTTCTCAGAAAAAAACGGCGGCAAAGCATCGATTTAACCGAAAACGTCGCCTTTGAAGAAATAAAAAAAGAGCTGGGAGTTAAACGAAAAATTAAAGTAAGGATTTCAAACGATAACGATTCCCCCATGCTTATAGGAACTCTGTTCCCGGTAATTTATATACCTAAAAATGATATGAATGAGGAAATGGAGAAAATGGTATTCCGACATGAACTTACGCACTATAAGCAGGGCGACTTAATTTTTAAATGGCTGACCCTATTTGTAAATGCCCTGCACTGGTTTAACCCATTTGTTTATCTTTTGGCGGCAAACATCAATCAGGCATGTGAAGTTTCGTGCGATATGAAGGTTATTTCAAATATGGACGAGGAAAACAAAAAGCTGTATATGAACACGATTTTAAATATAGCTGACAGATAAGGAGTGAAAAAATGTTTAAAAATTACTATACAACCCGTATGAGCGACAGCGGCAAACAGCTGCAAATGAGGTTTATAAAAATGCGCTCCAAAAGCGGAAAGTTTTCAAAAATCATGGCTGCATTTATGGCTGTTACGCTTATATTAACGGCAGCATGTGCTACAATGGTAATGGCGGCGGTGGGCTCAGACGGATTGGAGCATTGGGATAAAAATGAGATTTATTTTCTGCGCAGTATGAGTTTTGATGTTAATATATCAGGAAAAAATGTACCTGACTGGGTAAATGAGGATGTTGCCGGAACGGACTCAAACATAACCGTTACTATGAAGCACTATCAAATGCGGCATGCAGTAACAGGAAATGTTGCACTTCATACCATTATTGACCTTACGGGAACCAATGGGACAACAAAGCTTTATTCTGTAAGCGGAGGATATATAAACAGTGCAGCGTCATGGGATTCAGACGGAAATCTGATTCAGGGCGGAGCTGTTTCAAGCTTTGACTATCCGTACACAAGCAGTTATAATTTTGTTGAAGCTAAAAAACAAAGCGGACTCTCGGATTATGCCAAACCATTTATAGACAGTGGTATTCTTGACCCGGATACAGGCAAAAGAAAATATGTTCATGTGGAGTTTGGAATAGATGATGAAATGAACATACAGGGGATTCGTTTAAACTTATGTTTAACTGACGAAAGCAATTCTCTCGACCAATCAAATGATACATTTGATTTAATAGACGCCTCTTTGGACAGCCTTAATGTTATAGGCGGCGATGCAGAAAAATTTTTAAATACCAGCTGGCTTATGTATTTTACCGAATTTGAAGATAATTATATGAATACAGAAAACGACTCTGTAAATATCAATATAGAAAAAGCCACACCCGAAGCAATTATAGTTAACACCAATGTCACTTTAAAAGAAGCGAAATATATTGATATAAGTGTTTTAAACAAAGACGGAGAGGTTGTATCGGTAAGCCGTGAGGATTTTTCAGATAGATATACGCTTGTTAAAGATATGGGCTATCCACAAGATCCAAATGCCACTTTTAATTCAGGTGAACAATACAGAATATGTATAGGAGTGCTTGATAAAGACAGAAATTTAATCTACCGCTGGCAGGATTATGTAACAATTGAGTAAGGGGGATTTCAAAATGAAAAAAATAATTAGTTTAATATTAATCATATCCATTTTTAGCATGATTGTCATAACTGCATTTGCGGCTGAAACAGTTGGAGGGCAAATAACTCTCACACAGTTTATCGGCGTATCGGAAGAAAATGCAAAACAAGTTACCATTATCAATGGTGATAAAAACATTGTTGTAAACAAACCAGATTTCTTTGCTGTTGCGGATAATATGATTTTAACATCCGCAATAAATCCTACCGAAACAGATATGAACGGATTGTATATCACCATCGAAACAAACAGCGGTAAATATGCATATGCTTATGTATCGCCAAGCGGCGGAGTGGATAAATACAGCCTTGCAATGAGCAGGCTTCCTTATGCAATGTACATAGTTGAAGATTCCGAAAAAATGAACAACTTGTATTCACTTATGGGACAATCATCAAAAAAGGTTTCTGATTGGGCAAAAGACATTGTGTCAGAATTTGAAAACACCTATGGATTGACAGAATCAGATTTCGGAACCGCAGATTACACACAAAACATAACAAGAGAAATCTTCTGCAACATGGCAGATTATACGCTTAGCAAAAACGGTTATGATACAGGCCATGCAGATACATCACCGTTTAAAGATGTATCATCTCCCACAGTAAGCAGACTGTATAGTGCAGGGATTATAAACGGAAAGGAAGACGGGATCTTTGCTCCTGAAGATTACATTACCCGTGAAGAAGCGGCAACGATTCTTTATCGTATGGCAGAATTTATGAAAAAAGATATGCCTGAAATCGCTGACAGGACTTATTACAGCGATGAAAGTCAAATTTCCGAATGGGCTTTAACAGCAGTAAAAACAATGCATGATATGGATATTATGCAGGGTGTAAGCGAAAATGAATTTTCACCTGAATCGGCTTATACCATCGAGCAGTCAATAGCTACCATGATAAGACTGTATAAACAATAATATGAAACGGAGTGAAAAAGAATGTTTAAGGATTACTATACAACCCGAATGAGCGACAGCGGCAAACAGCTGCAAATGCGGTTTATAAAAATGCGTTCAAAGACGAGTAAAAAAGCAAAGCTGATGTCTGCATTTATGGCAGTAATGCTGGCGGTAATGATTACAACAGCAACAGCCGCACTGGCAGTATTTGAATCTATGTATACATACAACGGAACCATTATCATAAACGGCAACAGGCAGGAAATAGAGGTCATACATTTTGACAATATTCGTTATCTCAACAATGACAGTTATTATGTCCCGCTCAGGCAGGTATTTTATCTTTTGGGATGCAGCGTAAATTATAATGTAGATAAGAATAATACAGCAGAAGATATTTTTAAAAATACGAATAAAACCTTTCCCTATTATGCATGGGAGGATTTGGAAAACAGAGCAAAAAACGAAATCTCCATGCAGCTGTACGGTGCAACAGATACGCCCAATGTTAATATGCCGATTATAGAAGTTGTTAAACCTGACGGTGAAAAATGGTACTGTCAGGTAGGAAGCAACTACTATACAAACGCATGGGCGCCGCCGGTTGTGATATACAATGACACCGCTTATCTGCCCATACGGGCACTGGCATATTTTCTGATTCCTGACGGAGAAGATGCAAACATGTCAATTTTGTGGGACGAATCCACACATAACACATATTTTACGGGCAGACTGGTTTGGGAGCCTGACACTACAACTATTACTGTTAATACACAGGCAGGACCGGGTAACAGCGAATTTGTCAATACCTTTAACCATCTTCGGGAAACATACGGACAGAACCTAAATCAATTTATTGAAACAAACAGATACAGAGTGTGCGTTATAGGAAACTACGATGCTCAAAATCATACTGCTATTGTATCTATTGACAAGGATAACGGCAAGATTGCAGTTATTGACAAATTGAGTGCTGATATGTTTAACCGTATTTTTATCGATATTGACGGCACCAACACATTTGTCACAAAAACTTTTAATTCTTCCGGAAGTGATGAATTAAAAGAACTGAAAAGATATGAACTTAATCAGTTTGAATATACAGATTTATAAACGAGGTTAAACTATGGAAATGAACTTTAAAGGGGCATGGGAAGTTTGGATTGACGAAGCTAACAAAATAATTTCCGCAAAGCCGATACCGGGCGGAAAACAAGTTCGGTTTGAGGATAAAGACACCGGCATAAAAACCATATCCGGTTTTACATCAAAAGGTTATAAATTAGGTTAAAAAAGCTGTCTGTTCATTTTTTGAACAGACAGCTTTAATATTATAATTAAATATTGGGTTATCCGTATCAGAACAATCCGCTGATAATGCCTTTTTCATCAACATCTATTTTCTCGGCGGCAGGGACTTTGGGAAGTCCGGGCATGGTCATTATATCACCTGTAAGAGCAACTATAAAGCCTGCTCCTGCACTGACTTTAACACTGCGTACCGTAACGGTAAAATTATCGGGAGCGCCGAGTTTTATCATATCATCTGAAAAGCTGTACTGAGTTTTTGCCATACATACGGGGATTTTATCAAATCCCATTTGACTAAGCTTTTCAATCTGCTTACATGCGGCAGGTGTAAAGCTTACGCCGCTGCCGCGGTATATTCTTTTAACTATAGCTTCGATCTTTTCTTTAATGGGCAAATCTAAACCATAGCTGAATGAAAAGTCATTATCCTGCTCACATAAGTCTGCAACCTCTGCTGCAAGATCAACTCCGCCTTCGCCGCCCTTTGCCCATACATCGGAAAGGATTGCTTTTACTCCGAGAGCCTTGCACTTTTCAATAACCATTTCAATTTCCGCCGGTGTATCGGTAGGAAACTTGTTAACGGCAACCACGCAGGGAAGTTTATAAACATCGGTTATGTTGGAAACATGACGCAAAAGATTGGGCATACCCTTTTCAAGCGCCGCAAGATTTTCATTTCCAAGTTCAGTTTTGGGCAGTCCTCCGTGCATTTTAAGAGCACGCACCGTTGCAACCACCACTACAGCCGATGGTTTAAGGCCGGCATAGCGGCACTTTATATCAAGAAATTTTTCAGCACCCAAATCAGCACCGAAACCAGCTTCTGTTACCGCATAGTCACCTAATTTAAGCGCCATTTTTGTGGCAAGAACGCTGTTGCAGCCATGTGCAATATTGGCAAAGGGACCGCCATGCACAAAAGCCGGTGTGCCTTCAAGAGTCTGCACCAGATTGGGCTTAATCGCATCTTTGAGCAGGGCACACATTGCACCTTGAGCGTTAAGGTCTCCTGCCGTGATGGGCATATCATCGTAGGTATATCCCACCACAATCCTTGAAAGACGCTCTTTTAAATCGGAAACAGAATCCGCAAGGCATAAAACCGCCATTACCTCCGAGGCGACGGTAATATCAAAACCGTCCTCACGGGGAACGCCGTTAACTCTTCCTCCCAGTCCGTCTGTTACAAAACGAAGCTGGCGGTCGTTCATATCCACGCATCTTTTCCAGGTAATGCGGCGAGGGTCAATATTAAGTGTATTTCCCTGATAGATATGATTATCAATCAATGCTGCAAGCAGATTATTTGCCGCACCGATTGCGTGAAAATCACCCGTAAAATGAAGATTAATGTCCTCCATGGGAACAACCTGGGCATATCCGCCCCCTGCTGCTCCTCCCTTTATACCGAAAACAGGGCCGAGAGACGGTTCTCTCAGGGCAGCTACAACATTTTTACCTATCCTTTTTAACCCGTCGGCAAGTCCTATTGTAGTAGTTGTTTTGCCCTCTCCCGCCGGAGTGGGAGTAATGGCAGTTACAAGAATTAACTTACCGTCGTTATTCTCACACTCGTCAAGCAGGGAAAGGTCAACCTTTGCCTTATAATTTCCGTACTGCTCCAGATACTTTTCGTCAATACCGGCAGCATGGGCAACCTCTTTTATATTCTTCATTTTAACGCTCTGTGCTATTTCAATGTCTGTTTTCATTTACAAGCTCCTCTTATCAGGATTTGGCATTTGATTTAAGCACTACATCGTGGTATCCGCCTTCTACAATACTTGTTGCGGATACAACGGTCATTTTAGCATTCTTCTGCAGGTCGGGTATATTGGTTACACCGCAGTTGCACATGGTAGATTTAACCTTATAAAGGCTCTTTTCCACATTGTCATGCAGCGAACCTGCATAGGTTACATAGGAGTCAACACCCTCTTCAAAGGAAAGTTTAGACTTGCCGCCCAAATCGTAACGCTGCCAGTTTCTTGCTCTGTTTGAACCTTCACCCCAGTACTCTTTTACATAAGTACCGTTAATGTTAAGCTTAGGTGTGGGGCTTTCGTCAAAACGGGCAAAGTATCTGCCAAGCATCATGAAGTCAGCTCCCATTGCAAGAGCAAGTGTCATATGATAGTCGTGAACGATACCGCCGTCTGAGCAAACGGGTATATAAATTCCGGTTTTCTCATAATATTCGTCACGAGCTTTTGTAACCTCAATAAGGGCTGTAGCCTGACCTCTGCCTATGCCCTTTGTCTCTCTGGTGATACATATGGAACCGCCGCCGATACCTACCTTTACAAAGTCGGCGCCTGCTTCGGCAAGGAAAAGGAAGCCGTCACGGTCAACTACATTGCCTGCACCAACCATAATATCATTTCCGTACTTTTCTCTGATAAAGTCGATAGTCTTTTTCTGCCAGCAGGAATATCCCTCTGAAGAGTCGATACAAAGTACATCAGCACCTGCCTCAACAAGGGCAGGAACTCTTTCCTCATAGTCAAGAGTATTAATACCTGCGCCTACCATAAAACGCTTATTTTTGTCAAGAAGTTCCTGAGGATTATCCTTATGCTGTGAATAGTCCTTTCTGAAAACAAAATACATCATATTTCCGTTTTCATCAATTATGGGAAGGGAATTAAGCTTGTGTTCCCAGATAATATCATTTGCTGTTTTTAAATTTGTATCCTTTGGTGCGGTTATCAGTTTTTCAATAGGTGTCATAAAATCTTTAACCTGTGTATCAAGGGACATACGGCTGATACGGTAATCTCTGCCCGTTACCACGCCAAGGAGCTTGCCGTTACATTCTCCGTTGTCAGTAATGGCAAGGGTTGAATGTCCCTTTTCGTTTACAAGATTTATAACATCATTTAAGGTGTTTTCCGGTTTAAGGTTGGAATCGCTTACTACAAATCCTGCCTTATGATTCTTAACCTTTGCAACCATTGCCGCCTCGTCTGCTACCGACTGAGAGCCGTAAATAAAGGATATGCCGCCCTCCTTGGCAAGAGCAATTGCAAGAGTATCGTTTGATACCGACTGCATAATTGCAGATACCATGGGAATATTAAGGCTTATTCTTGGTTCTTCCCCTTTTTTGAATTTAACCAAAGGTGTTTTAAGAGATACATTTGCAGGAATACAATCCTCAGATGTATATCCGGGTATTAAAAGATATTCACTGAATGTTCTTGATGGTTCAGAATAATAATATGCCATTTTTTCGCCGCTCCTTTATCATTTGTAATATTTTACCGCTGATTCAAACATACCCATATTATACTTGCCTTCTACATTTTTGTAAAGACCTTTGCCGATTCTTTCCGAATGTCCCATCTTGCCCAGAACTCTTCCGTCGGGAGATGTGATACCCTCAATTGCACATATTGAGCCGTTGGGGTTAAACTGAATGTCATATGTGGGGTTTGAATCCAAATCAACATACTGAGTTATTATCTGTCCGTTTTTCGCAAGCTCAGATACAAGAGCTTCGTCTGCAATAAATCTTCCTTCACCATGTGAGATTGGTACTGTATAAACATCTCCCACATTTGTTGCGGCAAGCCAAGGCGACTTATTTGATGCAATTCGTGTGCGTACAAGTTTGGACTGATGTCTGCCGATGGTATTAAATGTAAGGGTAGGACAGCTTTCGTCAGTGTCAATTATCTTACCGTAAGGAACAAGGCCAAGCTTAATAAGTGCCTGGAAACCGTTGCATATACCGCACATAAGGCCGTCACGCTTGTCAAGAAGATTTGTTACCGCCTCTTTAATTTCTGCATTTCTGAAGAATGCTGTTATAAACTTACCCGAACCGTCCGGTTCGTCGCCGCCGGAAAAGCCGCCGGGAATAAATATAATTTGTGATTCATTTACATTATTTGCAAATGTTTCAACAGACCGTGCTATATTTTGAGGTGAAAGATTGTTGATAACGAATATTTCAGGCTCAAGACCTGCATCAGCCGCCGCCTTTGCCGAGTCATATTCGCAGTTTGTACCCGGGAATACGGGTATAAGCACCTTAGGCTTTGCTGTTTTAACGGCAGGAGCAGGACGCTTATCTGCTTCATAGCTGAATACAGGAATTTTATCGCCGGATGTTTGGATATTGCATTTATATATAGGCTCAAGCTTACCCTCGTAAAGGCTGAATAGCTCTGCCATTGAAACGCTCTTGTCTTTATAGGAAATAAATCCGTCATCTGTTGTCATTCCCAACAATAAGCCGGCGTCAATATCACCGTTTACCTCAAGAATAAAGCTGCCGTACATATATCCAAAGATTGTGTCGTTGGTCACGCTGTCATCAAACTTAAATCCGACACCGTTACCCATGCTCATCTTCATAACAGCCTCAGCCACGCCGCCGTATGTGGGGGTGTATGCTGCAACCGCTTTGCCGCTGCGGATAAGGGCAGTTACATCGTCAAACAGCTTTTTAAGTGAATTGGGATTTGGAAGCCCCGACTCGTCATATTCGGGAGCTAATAATACAACCTTATTTCCAGCCTTTTTAAATTCGGGGGAAATAATATTTTCAATCTTATCTGTTGTTACTGCAAAGGATACCAGTGTGGGCGGAACATCGATATTTTCAAAAGTACCGCTCATGGAGTCCTTACCGCCGATTGCGGCAATTTCCAAATCCATCTGTGCCTCAAATGCACCCAGCAGAGCTGCAAGGGGTTTACCCCAGCGCTTGCCGTCATTTTTAGGCTTTTCAAAATACTCCTGGAAAGTCAGGTATGTTTCCTTAAAGTCCGCACCTGTTGCAATAAGCTTTGCGGCAGATTCCACAACTGCAAGATACGCACCATGATATGGGCTCTTTTCGGATATAAACGGATTATAACCCCAGGACATAACCGAGCAGTAATCGGTATGTTCCTTTTCTACTGATATTTTATTAACCATTGCCTGTATCGGCGTTCTCTGATATTTGCCGCCAAAAGGCATAAGAACCGTTCCTGCACCGATGGTAGAGTCAAACCGTTCGGAAAGACCCCTCTTGGAACATACATTAAGGTCAGTTGCAAGCTCTTTAATCTTGCTGTCAAAATCGCCGGCAGTATCCTTTTTAAAGCTTTGAGGATTTGCCGGAGTGATGTCGATATGCTTTTCAGCACCATTGGAATTAAGGAATTCTCTTGAAATGTTAACAATATTCTTGCCGTTCCAATTCATAACAAGATATGGCTTGTCCTTTACAACGGCAACTTTTGTTGCTTCCAGGTTTTCCTCCTGCGCAAGACGGCAGAACTCTTCTTCATCGCTTGCGGCAACAACCACCGCCATTCTTTCCTGTGATTCGGAAATGGCAAGCTCTGTACCGTCAAGGCCATCATACTTCTTTGGTACAGCGTTAAGGTCTATTTCAATACCGTCCGCCAATTCGCCTATTGCTACCGAAACGCCGCCTGCACCAAAGTCGTTGCAGCGCTTTATAAGTTTAGAAGCTTTAGGATTTCTGAACAATCTTTGAAGCTTTCTTTCTTCGGGAGCATTACCCTTCTGAACCTCTGCTCCGCAGCTGGTCAAAGACTCAAGAGTGTGAG
>URVP01000040.1 GCA_900551345.1 uncultured Eubacteriales bacterium | reverse complement strand
GCACTGTATATGACTTTGAGCAGGGAGTTATAAAAGATTTTGATCCCTCCTCTCCCGTTCTGCACGGCGAGATGAGATACCCCTATACAAAGGGAAGCGTTTCAGCGATTTTCGGATGGATTCTTTCAGCAAGAACTGCTATCAAGCAGGATAACTTTAATACTGAAAGACTTCTTGAATACTATGCTGAGCCTCTTGCTTGCTTTGCATCCTTCCTGGGTGCAAAATATCCCCAGAATTTTATTGACATGTCTTACAACTGGCTTCTTCAGAACCATGGACATGACTCTATCGGAGCATGCGGCAGAGATGTTGTATATGAAGATGTTGATTTCCGTTACAGGCAGTCAAGAGAGATTGCAACATGCGTTCTTGAGCGTGCAATGATGGATGTAGCAGGAGACATTGATCTTTCATCTTGGGATAAAAACGACATGGCGCTGGTTATATACAATCCCGCTCCTTTTGTAAGAAGCACGGTTGTACCTCTGGAACTTGAAATTCCGCTGGAATGGAAAGCAGACGGATTTAAAATTGTAGACGAAAAAGGCAATGAATGCCCCATGCAAAAGCTTAAGACTATCAATCCCATGTATCAGATTGTTCAGGACCCCGCAGATGCAGTTGATGTTCTGCCTGTTGACAGGGAAACTGTAAGAATATATGTTGAAAATATACCTTCCATGGGATATAAGACATTAAAAGTCGTACCGTTGTACAATGTAAGAGCAACAACACCCAAAACCATGCTTAAAGCTGCACAGACAATGGAGAACGAATATCTTATTGTTGAAATAAATGCAAACGGTACACTTAAGGTAACAGATAAGGAAACGGGCAGAGTATATAACGACATCGGTTACTTTAAAGACAAGGGCGAAAACGGAAGCCCGTGGGAACATCAGGATCCCGAAACAAACGAAGTTTATACCACACTCAACGAGCGTGCAAAGGTTAGCCTTATCCGTACGGGAGAACTGGAAACTACATACAGAATTATTCTGGACTGGGCAATTCCCGAAGGACTTAATCCTGACCATAAGTCAAGAAGTACCCGTCTTGCACCTTACAAAATTGAAACTTTTGTTACACTGCGTAAGGGTCAGAAATGGGTTGAATTTAACACAAATATTGATAATCAGATTAAAAATCATTATCTTCAGGTTGCATTCCCCACACAGATTAATGCAGAAAAGGTTGCAGCTCAAGGACAGTTTGATGTTAATATGCGTCAGGTAGCAAAGCTGGATTACTCACTTTATGATGAAATCCCCATGTCCGAGCAGCCGATGAATTCATTCATCGACCTGAGCGACGGCAAAAACGGTGTTGCGCTTCTTAACACAGGTCTTAAAGGATATGAGGCTGATGATGATGCACAGAACACACTCTACCTCTCACTCCTGCGCTGCTATGAACTTATTATATATGTAACTCCCGAGGAGCAGAACTATTCAAGACTTGAGGACGGTTCTCAGTCGCTGGGGAAACATTCATTCAGATATGCGTTTATGCCACACAGCGGCGATTGGGAGGACGCAGGCATATGGCAGGCAGCAGAAGACTTTAACATGGAGATTACATCAGCTCAGATTGCACCTACTGCATGCGGAAAGAATCCGCTTGAAAAATCCTTTGTTGAACTTAAAAAAGAAGGTCTTCATGTAAGCGGTATTAAGAGAAGCGAAAGCGGAGAAGGCTGGATTGTAAGACTGTTTAACCCCAATACAAAGACTGTTAAAAACAGCATTCGTGTAAACGGAGGTCTTGCTCCCATACCTGCAACTCAGTCACCTATCGAAAGACAGATGGTAGATTACAGACTGCCTGAAGGCGATGGTTCCAAGTGGAGCAAAGCACGACTTGTTACCCTTGAGGAAATTCCCGAAAAGGATCTGACAATCGACAATGATGGCTGGATTGATGTAGAAATTACACCTAAGAAGATTTATACAATCGAACTTCTTGGTTAAAGACTGCACAATTATCAAATATAAATGTTACACCTTAAAAAATTATTTCTATAAAAGGAGATGCAAAGATGAAATTCGGTTACTTTGATGACGCTAACAGAGAATATGTCATCACAACGCCCAAAACTCCATATCCGTGGATTAACTATCTAGGAAATGAGAGAATGTTCGGCATTATTTCAAATACTGCTGGAGGTTACAGCTTTTATAAAGACGCAAGACTGCGCAGAATAACCAGATACAGATATAACAACACACCTCTTGATTCAGGCGGAAGATATTTTTACATAAACAACGGCGGTGATGTATGGTCACCGGGCTGGCTTCCGGTTAAAGCGGAGCTTGACAGCTATGAATGCCGTCACGGCCAGGGTTACACAAGGATTACAGGCGAAAGAAACGGAATTTCCGTTTCTCAGCTTTGCTTTGTTCCTCTTGATACTGACGCAGAAATTTACAAGGTAACAGTTAAAAACCGTACTGACAATCCTGTTCAGTTCAAGCTGTTCTCTTTCCTTGAATTCTGTCTTTGGAACTCATATGATGATATGACCAACTTCCAGAGAAACTACTCAACAGGCGAAGTTGAAATTGACGGTTCAACCATCTATCACAAGACTGAATACCGTGAAAGAAGAGACCACTACGCATTCTACACAGTAAACAAGCCCATAGACGGTTTTGATACGGACAGAGAAGCTTTTGTAGGTATGTACAACGGTTATGACGCTCCTGATGTGGTTATGAAAGGCAAAGCAACAAATTCCGTTGCAAGCGGATGGGCTCCGGTTGCATCACATCAGCTTAACATATCTCTTAATCCTGATGAGGAAAAAGACTATATCTTTATGCTGGGATACATTGAGAACCCCGAAGAAGAAAAATGGGAAGCTCCCGGCATAATCAATAAAACAAAGGCACAGGCTCTTATGGAGAAGTTCAGTACAGTTAAAGCTGTTGACGCAGCTTTTGACGAGCTTAAAGCTTACTGGACAGATCTGCTTTCAAAATACACTCTTACAAGTGATGATGAAAAGCTCAACAGAATGGTTAATATCTGGAATCCCTATCAGTGCATGATTACCTTTAATATGTCCAGAAGTGCTTCATACTTTGAGTCAGGCGTAGGCAGAGGTATGGGATTCAGAGATTCAAACCAGGATATACTGGGATTTGTTCATCAGGTGCCTGACAGAGCAAGAGAGAGAATCCTTGACATTGCTGCAACACAGTTTGAGGACGGCAGCGCATATCATCAGTATCAGCCGCTTACAAAGCAGGGTAACATGGAAGTGGGCAGTGGATTTAACGATGATCCCATGTGGCTCGTTTGTGCAACTGCTGCATATATAAAAGAAACAGGAGACTATTCGATACTTGACGAAGATGTACCCTTTGACTGCAATCCGGATGTATCTGCATCTTTGTTTGAACATCTCCGCCGCAGCTTCTACTACGGTCCTGAGCATTTAGGTCCTCACGGTCTTCCTCTTATCGGCCGTGCTGACTGGAATGACTGTCTAAATCTTAACTGCTTCTCTAAGGTTCCGGGTGAATCATTCCAGACATGTGAAAACCAGGACGGAAAGGTTGCAGAATCAGTATTTATAGCAGGTATGTTTGTGTATATCGGACCTGAATTTGTTGCTCTTTGCAGACACAAAGGTCTTAACGAAGAAGCTGACAAAGCTCAGAAGCTTATTGACGATATGGAGCAAACTGTTATTAAATACGGTTATGACGGCGAATGGTTCCTTCGTGCTTATGACGCTTTCGGCGATAAGGTAGGCAGCAAGGAATGTGAAGAAGGTAAAATCTTTATTGAACCGCAGGGTATGTGCGGTATGGCAGGAATCGGAAAAGACCAGGGTCTTTGTGAAAAGGCACTTGACAGCGTAATCAAGTATCTTGATACTAAATACGGTATTGTTCTTAACAATCCCGCATTTACAAAATATTATCTCAATCTTGGTGAAATCTCCACATATCCGCCGGGATATAAAGAGAATGCCGGCATTTTCTGCCACAACAATCCGTGGGTAGCTATGGCTGAAACGGTTATCGGCAGAGGCGACAGAGCATTTGAAATTTACTCTAAGATAGCTCCTGCATATCTCGAAGATATAAGTGAAATACATAAGCTTGAGCCTTATGTATATGCTCAGATGGTTGCAGGTAAGGACGCAGTAAGACACGGCGAGGCTAAAAACTCCTGGCTTACAGGTACAGCGTCATGGAACTTTGTTGCTATTTCTCAGTCAATTTTGGGTGTTATGGCTGACTATGACGGTCTTAAAATTGATCCCTGTATCCCCAAGTCATGGAAAGGATACAATGTTAAGAGAACATTCCGCGGTGCTCAGTACGATATAGATGTTGTAAATGAGGCCGGAGTATGCAAAGGCGTTAAAAAGGTTACTGTAGACGGTAATGTTGTTGATTCAAACATCATTCCTCCTTTTGCAGACGGCAAAACCCATAAGGTAGTAGTTGAACTGGGTTAAAATTTAATAAATATTTTTTCGGCTTCTCTGTGTGCATTTGCAGAGAAGCCGAAATGCTAATTAAACAAAAACACAAAAAAGAGGGATGAGAATGCTTAAGATTATTGATTTAAAATGTGAATATATGACCAATCCCATTGGTATTGATTATAAAAATCCCCGTTTTTCATGGATATTGGAAAGTGATAAACAAGATGTAATGCAGACTGCATATGAAATAACCGTTTTCGGAATGTGGGAAAGCGGAAAAATCGAAACAGACACTTCTCATCTTGTGAAATATACAGGAAAAGAACTTGCTCACTGCACAAAATATAAGTGATAACAAAGGAGAAACAGCAGAGTCTGAGGGTTATTTTGAAACAGGTCTTATGTCACCGGACAACTGGGAGGCTGAATGGATAGGTTCTCCCAAAGGTAATGCGGGTAGTATAAGCCCCATACTCAGAAAAACTTTCACTGCCCAAAACAACATAGAATCGGCAAGAATCTATGCAACGGCAATGGGATTGTACGAGATAAAGTTTAACGGCAGAAAAGTAGGAGATATGGTACTTACTCCGGGGTTCACAAGCTATGAAAAACATCTGCTATATCAGACATATGATATAACAAATATGATAAAAAGCGGTAATAATGTAATAGGAATAACGCTTGGTAAGGGCTGGTGCCTTGGCAGGCTCGGATGGGGCGATTGGCGTCAAGAGGGCACATTTAAAAACTGTACTCTTGGGGCTTTAATGGAGCTGCATATATCATATAAAGACGGAACCAAGGAAAAGATAATCACTGATGGAAGCTGGAAAACATATGACAGTCCCATTCTGTTTTCAAGCATATATGACGGTGAAACATACGATGCTCGGCTGGAAAATGAATGGTGTAACCCGGATTATGATGATAAATACTGGGAAAGGGTTAATATAATAAACTATCCAAAAAATCATATAACCGCACAGGAAAATGAACCTTGCCGAGTTATCGAGGAAATAAAGCCATATAAAATTTTTAAGGCACCAAACGGCGAAAACATAATCGATTTCGGACAGAATCTGGTAGGCCGGGTAAAACTAAAGGTTAAGGGAAAAAAGGGAAACAGAGTTTCATATCAGCACGGAGAGGTACTTGACAAAAACGGCAATTTTTACAGTGGAAACTTAAGAAGTGCAAAACAAACGGTTACATACTATCTTAAAGGCGGAGAAGAAGAATTTTATACGCCGTATTTTACATTCCAAGGGTTTAGGTATCTTAGAATCATAGCGTTCCCGGGAGATTTCAATAAAGAAACATTTACTGCACAGGTAATCCATACCGATATGGATAGAACGGGTTATTTTGAGTGCAGTGATGAATTGGTAAACAAGCTTTTCAACAATGTTATATGGGGGCAAAAGGGTAATTTTGTAGATATTCCCACAGACTGCCCTCAGCGTGATGAAAGGCTTGGCTGGACAGGCGACGCTCAGGTGTTTGTGCAAACCGCTGCAACCAATTTTAACACTGCAAAATTTTACTCTAAATGGTTAAAGGACATGGCACTTGATCAAAGAGAAGATGGTGCAGTGCCATATGTAATTCCTCATATTCTTGATGAGAATGATTTCGGCTCAAGCGGATGGGGCGATGCGGCAACTATCGTACCTTGGAAATTGTATCTTGCATACGGAGATGCGCAAATTCTAAATCAACAGTTCGACTGCATGACAAAATGGGTGAATTACATAAGGGTACAGGGAGATAACGAGTATCTCTGGGACACGGGATTTCACTATGGTGATTGGCTAGGACTCGACTCAGCTGAAGGTTCCTATGTAGGGGCAACATCAAAACAACTTATTGCAACAGCATTTTATGCATACTCAGTAGGAATTACGGCAAAAGCGGCGAAAGTATTAGGAAAAGATAAAGAGTATGAGAAATATTCCTCATTATATAAAAAGGTGGTAGATGAATTCAGAAATGAATTTATTACTCCCAACGGTAAAGTATGCGACACAACTCAGACAGCACTTTGCCTTGCTCTTTACTTTAACCTTGCAACAGACAAAAAGAGAGCTGCATCTGAGCTTGATAAAATGATAAAGGAGAACGGCAACAAGCTTAAAACAGGATTTTTGGGTACTCCTTACCTTTGCCATTGTCTTTCAGATAACGGATATGGAGAAACTGCATACTCCCTCCTCCTCCAGCGTGAATACCCCTCCTGGCTGTATCCTGTAACAAAAGGCGCAACTACCATTTGGGAGCATTGGGACGGAATAAAGCCGGACGGATCGTTTTGGAGCGATGAAATGAATTCATTTAACCATTATGCATACGGTGCTATAGCGGATTGGATGTATTCGGCTGCGGCAGGCATACAATATGATGAAGAAAAACCCGGCTATAAACATATAATAATCAAGCCGCTTGTAACAAATCAGCTTGATTACGCCAAAGCCTCTGTAAAAACTGTATACGGTGAAGTTGTCTCAGGTTGGAAACGAGAAAATGGGAAAATTTCATATGAAGTTAAGATACCTGCCAACACAACTGCAACTGCTTACATAGACGGACAAACATATAATTTGGGTTCGGGAAAATATAAATTTTAATAAATAAGGGGGATTTAAAATGGAAAAGAAACTGTGCAGTATTTTACTTGCAATAGCGCTGACATTAAGCAGCATGACAGGAATGGTTTTCGCTTTGGACGAAGAATCAGAAAGAACACCTGACTACACATTTTCTCAATATGCGGGAAAAGTAGGACAATGGGGACCTTACAGAAATAACGGCAGTGACCCGGCTGAATTGGGACCACAATCCGAAAAGGTAGACGGAATTGGCGGAGCTTCCTCTGCGGTACATATAACCGGTGGTCCGTCTGAAGGAGGATACCTGTTCTCATTTAACGATGGTAATTTCCTTGCCACCGGAAAGCACGGGCCTGACAATGCATACAGCGGAGCGATTGACGCCAGTGAATTTGCAGTAACATACAGCAGCAACAAAAATATAAGAATAGCTTTGGAAAGCGACTATCGTCTTGACCCCAAACGAAAATACTCATCAAAAGAAGTAAGTTTGCCGGCTACAAACGGGGAAACGGTTACCAAAATTATACCTCTCAGTGATTTTGAAAATGACGAAAACGGTGAATGGATTTATAACCTTTTGGGTAAATATCAAACCACCAACTTTAATCCTGTTATTACACTTAATGTTCACGCAATCACCAACGGCTGCGACATAACTTTTGAACAGTTTGGGTTTAACTGGTATAAAGAAGACATGGTTTCCGGTCTTACCATACAGGATTATAAGACACAGTACTATCAAAATCATGACGAATTTGACTATACTCAAGGCACAATAGGAATAAAACGAGGCGGCTCTAACGAAGTAAGCGAATATATACCTCTTGATGACTTACGAGTCACAATAACAGGTTTTAAAAACACGGCTCTTACAAATGAACTGACACTTACGGCAACCGTGCTTAACAAAACAATACAATTTAATGTGGAAATAATTGAGTATAAACCTAATAATATAAAAAGCATCACAGTTGACTCTCCAAAAACTGAGTATTTAATTGATGAGGATTTTGACTTTGAAACAGGCAGCGTTACTGCAACTTTTGAAGACGGAACCGAAGAAACTGTAAGTTTAAATGATGCAAATGTAAAAATAACCGGTTTTGACTCTTCCTCTGCCGCAAACCAACAAATTATAACGGTTGCTTATGGCGGTTTGACAACAACATATACCGTTAGTATAAGTGAATTTGAAGTAAGCGGCGGAATAACGGTTGAAAATCCCAAGAGACTTTACCGTGTGGGAGACAACTTTGATTGGCATACCGGAATGATTGTTCCGGGTGAAGGAACTAGCGGAAAGCTATTTAGCAAATATGCATCGGTTACAGGATTTGACTCCTCCGAACCTGCAGAAGATCAAATTATTACGGTTACATACGGGGGAGAAACTACCACATACACAATTGATATTATTGAAGATGAAATACCAATAAAATACAAGCTTTATCAAGATATTTCCACGGCGGGAGCATGGAAATGGGGCAGTGCCATGACTACTCTGGGCCCGGTTGAAGGAAAAGCCGAAAACGGTAAAGATTATGCCATTTATATAGAGGGTGATGGAACTCACGGCGGAGGCGGTGCAATAGTATTTCTTTCCGAAAGCTGCGGAGCGGGACAGGTGGTTCAAGAAGACGGAACAATACTTGACGGACTTGTTGGAGCTGACGCTATGGTTATTGATTATACAAATACTTTTACTTCTACCAGAGCAAGCAATTACGCTCAATACAAGCCTGTATTCAACTTCAGGGCTGAATATCAAAACGGCACTGGTACAACGGTTTCTACCAAAAGCTATGCTCTGCCTGTTACGAAAATAGACCCGGAGAATCCCGACGACCCTGGATACTGGGAGCATGACTTTGTTATAGATTTCAGAGAAATATATGACGATACTGATAAAAGCAAAGAAACCGCTGAGTCAATTGACTGGCTGTATAATATGAAATCCGTATACAATGTTGATAAAGGATATGCTCCTAGCATACAATGGCGTTTTAACGGAAAACTTCAAAGCGGAGACATACTTGCCATTGACAAACTTTACTTTGCATGGTATGAAGATGAACCTGTTGAAAGTATTCAAGTTGCAAATGCAAAGAAAGAGTATAATACAGGCGAAGAATTTGACACAAGCGGAATTATAAGAATAAATTACAAGAACGGCTCACAAAGAGAAGTTACATCAGATTTTATGAAGGTTTCGGGATTTGATACAAACACGGAGGGAACTAAAACAGTTACTCTTTCATATGCAGGTAAAACCGTCCAATATGAGATTAAAGTTTCAGGCGACGAGATCAAGAATACTACATTATCATATGAAAATGGACAAATCATTGTTGATTCTAACACTGCATATAATGATGCACTTGTTATTGCGGCAAGCTACAGCGGCAATGTAATGATTAGCTGCGACATTATAAAAACTGATATTTCTATGGGCAAAAACACATTTACACCGGATGATTTTAATTCTGAAGATGCTGATAAGATAAAGCTGATGCTGTGGAAAGATGCAGAAAGCATGACAGAATGTTGCAGTGCCGAAGTAATTAAATAACAATTTTTTAACATTCAAGCTCAAAAAAACAACCTATGCTTAAAATTCGGCATAGGTTGTTTTGATTTATCGGCAATTGAAAATTCTTAATTATGAGCCTCATCAAAAACCTTCGATGGATTTTGTCCGAAATGCTTTTTAAACGCTTTGGAAAAAGTGTAAATATCACTGTAGCCAAGGCTGTCGGCAACTTCAGATACTTGATATTTCCCTGTAGCAAGACGGTTATATGCCATCTTCATTTTTGTTGAAGTAATATAGTTGTACGGACTTTTACCGATAG
>URVP01000039.1 GCA_900551345.1 uncultured Eubacteriales bacterium | reverse complement strand
GCTTATGGCATTGAGCCTTTGTCTTTCCTTTGCCTCATGCAGCAAAAAGGAAGAGCCCAAAACCGAAAGCGGCAAGGAAACAGTAGAGACCAAAAATCCTCAGCAGGAGCTTGAATCGGCTGTTGAGAATGCAAAAATTCTTTCGGTTTACAAATCGGACAAGGCAGTTGTAAGTGTGGGCGACAACAGAGAAGCTGTGGAAAAATCTCTGGGCGAAGCTGAAAGTTCGGGTAATTATTCGTTAAAATATGAAGGATTAACCATATACCTTGATGAAACTGTCAACATGATTACCATAACCGGCGAAGATTACACCGGTTACGCTGATGCGCAAATAGGAATGAGTATAGATGAACTTAAGAAAAATGTGGATAAAGAAGAATATTATGAGGAAGTACAAGAGGACATCGGATTTTACAGAATGACCTTTGCCGCAGACGAAAACGGCGAGCTTATTAAAAATCCCGACCAGACAACAAGTGTTACAGCACCCTATCTTTTTATTATAACATCCAACAATTACGGCGGCGAAAGCACCATTACCCACATGCAATTAAAGGATAACAGAAACGAAGAATAATCCGGGAGATATATCAAAAAGTAGCAGGGCACGGTAACGGTTTTAAGCAGCCGGTTGCCCTGCTTTTTATAGTTACATAATGCAATAAAACAGAAAGTGAGTTTTATCAAATGGATTGCAAAACAAAATTTACAATTGAACACCTGTCAAAACATTTTGAAAAAAAAGAAGTACTGCGAAACATTGATTTTACCTTTTATGAAGGAAAGATTTATGGACTGCTGGGACGAAACGGAGCAGGCAAAACCACACTTTTCAACTGCATTAACCGTGACCTTAATGCTGACAGCGGCTGTTTTTATCTGGAGGAAAACGGAATAAGAAGGGATATAAAAGCCGAAGATATAGGTTATGTTCTTTCAACCCCTACAGTGCCAGAATTTTTAACCGGCCGTGAATTTCTAAAATTTTTTATTGAAATAAACGAAAAAAATGTTCAGAATAAAAAAACCATTGACGAATATTTTGATTATATGAGCATTGCACATCAGGATCGGGACAAGCTTTTAAAAGACTATTCCCACGGTATGAAAAATAAAATGCAGATGCTTGTAAACATTATCGCAAGGCCTAATATCCTCCTCCTTGACGAACCATTAACATCCTTGGATGTTGTTGTAGCCGAGGAAATGAAAAATATGCTCAGAAGCCTCAAGGAAAACAGAATTATTATTTTCTCAACACATATACTTGACCTTGCACTTGATTTATGCGATGATATTGTACTTTTAAGTCACGGTGAACTGGAGCTTGTGGAAAAGGCAAATCTCGACAACAAAGAGTTTAAGGACAGAATTATAGAGGCTTTGCGGGAGGATGCAAATGAATAGAACGATAAAAATCTCCTTTGCACTCAAAAATACATATCGGGTAAACAGCATTTTGTATTCATTAAAGCAAATTCCATTACTGAAAAAGATACTACCTTCAGGGCTATACGGCTCAAAGGGACTTAAACTTTTGGCAAATGTCCTTTCGGTAATATGGGAAATTCTATCCACATTTTTGGGCAAATTTATATATCTGATATGTATTTATATAGTTACCGTAACTGGATACGACAATTATTCTGCAAAAAACGAATTATTTTTGCACATTTTCCTGTTTCTTACCTTAATCGGTGCATTTTTAAATACCAAATTGTTTAACCCCGGCAAGGAGAAATACTATGCCATATTTCTTATGCGCATGGACGCAAAACAGTATGTTTTGACAGATTACAGTTATGCCATACTAAAGGTGATAGTCGGATTTATGCCTTTTACCCTTTTTTTTAAATCGCTTTTTGGACTGCCTTTGTGGCTGTGCTTTATACTTCCCTTTTCAATTGCCGGACTGAAACTCCTTGTAGCAGCATCTTCTCTTTGGGATTATGAAAAGCGAGGGTTCGCCTACAATGAAAATAAACTTGGGAAATTATTGTGGGCTTATGTTGCATTGATGATTATACTATCAGGAGGTTTGCCGGCAATTAATCTGGCAGTGCCCAAAACTATAAGCATATCATTATTTATAGTTTTTATTCCCTTAGGTATTTTCAGCGCATTTAAAGTATTTAAGTTTAATGAATACAAGGAAATATTCAGGGACTTATTCAGACAGAGCATGCCGTTTTCAGGAAGCAGCAAAGAACAGGTTCTCAAAAAACAGACGGAAAAACATATATCTGACGACAAAAACATTACGAGCAGCCGGAGAGGATTTGAATATTTAAACGACCTTTTTGTTAAAAGACATAAGGACATTCTGTGGAGTGCATCAAAAACGATTACATACACCTGTATTGTTGTGACGGCAGGTATGATTATTGCAGTGTTTTTATTCCCAAATTTAAAGGAAAAAACAAATGGTCTGATATTAAACTGGCTACCGTATTTTGTATTTATTATGTATATGATCAATCGGGGCACTTCATTTACACAAGCTCTGTTTATGAACTGTGATCACAGTCTTTTAACATACTCTTTCTATAAACAGCCGGGTATGATATTAAGACTGTTTTCAATACGGTTAAGAGAGATAATAAAAATCAATGCACTGCCTGCTGCCGTAATAGGTCCAGGAATGTCCCTTCTGCTTTTTATAACCGGCGGAACGGATAATCCTGTGAATTATGCTGTAATAATAATATCGATTTTGTGCATGAGTGCATTCTTCTCAGTTCATTATTTAACCATTTATTATCTGATGCAGCCCTATAATGCCGCATCAGAAATGAAAAGCGGAATGTATCAGATTGTAAAAGTAGCTACATATTTTGTCTGCTACTATATGATGCAAGTCAGAATGCCTACGATTATATTCGGTTCATTTGCTATTACTTTCTGCGTGCTGTACTGTATTGCAGCCTGTATTCTTGTATACCGCATGGCTCCTAAAACCTTTAGGCTGCGGCAGTAAACAGATTAAAATTATCAATTAAAACAAACGCTCTTTTTCTAAAGCGAATAAAAATAATATAATTAAGGACGATAAACAATGAAAAAAACAGTTTTAATAACTGGCGGTTCCCGAGGTATAGGCAGAGCCGCCTCACTTCTTTTTGCAAAAAACGGATATGATGTTATCATATGCTATGCTAAAGATGGCAAAGCCGCTCAAAAGGTGGCAGACGAGACGGGCGCTGCGGCATTGCAAGCAGATGTGTCGGACAGCGGAGCCGTTGAAAAAATGTTTAATCTGATAAAAAGCCGGTACAATCGACTTGATGTACTTATCAATAATGCAGGCATTGCACAGCAAAAGCTGTTTACCGACATAACCGAAGATGAATGGGACAGAATGTTTAATGTTAATGTTAAAGGAATGTTTAATGTATGCAAGCACGCTGTGCCCATGATGATTCATGAAAAGAAAGGAAAAATAATTAATGTTTCGTCCATATGGGGACTGGTAGGTGCATCATGCGAGGTGCATTATTCCGCATCAAAAGCAGCTGTTGAGGGATTTACAAAGGCACTGGCAAAAGAACTGGGTCCTTCGGGTATACAGGTTAACTGCATTGCCCCCGGTGTGATAGAAACCGAGATGAACAAAAATCTTTCGCCCGACTGCCTTAACAGTCTTGCCGAAGATACGCCGCTGGGCAGAGTGGGACAAGCAGAGGAAATAGCAAAGGTAATGCTGTTTCTTGCATCGGAAGGCGGAGACTTTATCACAGGACAAACAATAAGCCCCAACGGAGGTTTTGTTATAGTATAACGGCAATATTACGATTTACTTAAAATGTAGCTGTATTCGTTTTTTTGCTTGGCATATATGATATACTTGTTTGTGCTATGTTTTTATTATTAATAAGACTGGAGTATAACAGATGAAAAAAATTATTTGTATTTTCCTCTCTATTACATTGATTATGTGCACGGCTTCGTGTACGGTTTTTGAAAAAGAACTGACCCTTGAGGAGCAGCTTGACCAGGTCATAAGTTCCATGACCCTGGAAGAAAAGGTAGGTCAGCTTTTTATATTCAGCATACCCGGCACAGAGCTCACGGAGCAAACCAAATCTTTTCTCAATGAAACCAAAGCCGGCAACATCATTTTGTACGGGGACAACATATCCGACAGACAGCAAACCTTTGATTTAAACAAATCTCTTCAGCAGGAGATTATTGCCAATACCCAGGCACCGGCATTTATCGGTATTGACCAGGAGGGCGGCGGTGTAACAAGGGTTACGGACGGCGCAACAGAATTTACCTCAGCCATGGGCATAGCGGCAACAGGTAATGCTGCAAATGCTGAAACCGTAGGTAATTATATGGGAGAAGAACTGCGAAACCTTGGTTTTAATATAAACTTTGCACCGGATGTTGATATGAACACCAATCCGGCAAATCCGATTATAGGCACACGCTCCTACGGGGATAATTATGAAACCGTGGTATCCTTTTCGGAGGGTATGATAAAGGGAATACAGGCACAGCAGGTACTTGCCTGTGTGAAGCATTATCCCGGACACGGAGCCGCAAATGCTGATACTCACACGGGACTTGTAACGGTAGATAAAACCATTGATGAGCTTAGACAAAGCGACCTGATACCTTTTGAATGGGCAATAAAGAACGGTACAGACGGTATAATGACCGCACATATATCATATCCCAATGTACACGATACCACAGAGCCGGCAACAATGTCTGAATATTTTCTTAAAGACCTGCTGCGGGATGAATATGGATTTCAAGGACTTGTAATAACTGACAGCGTAAGCATGGGTGCCATAACGGAAAATTATTCCATGAGCGAAGCGGCTGTTACAGCACTTAACAGCGGCGCCGACATGGTAGTAATGGGGGGCGCAGGAACAAACGAACAGACTCTCAGCAGCCAGCTTGAAGCATATAACGCCGTACTCGAAGGAATAAAAAACGGTTCGGTATCTCACGCAGACATATATGACAAAGTATACCGTGTGCTTTTCTATAAGCACAGATACGGATTGTTTGAATATGTAAAAGACTCTTATGAATGGATGGTAGCACCGCCCACATACAAAGAAGCAGAACATGAGGATTTTGCCGATAATGTTGCAGCCGAAAGCATAACCCTCGTTAAAGATGCAGGAGGGCTTTTACCAATTGACAATTTTGAAAACACACTTATACTGTCTGACTCTGCTCCGCTGAGCGTAGACGGAGGACCCTCTGCCGCAGAGTATTTAGCAGACCTTACAGGGGCAGGCTGGACGTCATATGACCTTGAAAGCAGTGATTTTAATGCGGAAGAAATTATTCAGCAGGCAAGAAGTGCGCAAAGACTGGTTATTCTCTCCCGTTCTGCATTCTTTAACCAGGAAGACGCCTCATTTATCAACAGACTTACTGCTTCCAATTCAAATGCAATCGTTATCTCTATAGGTTCGCCCTATGATATACGAACAATAAACTGCAACACCTATCTATGTGCATACAGCGGCGTTCCTTCAACAATCAGAGCAGTTGCCTCAGTACTAAAAGGCGAAAGAGAAATAACCGGAGTTCTGCCCGTGAATCTTGATGCTGAAATAACCGTACCGGCAGAATCTGAAAATACCGATACCACAGCAGAATAAATTATTTGTTTAAACATAAAAACTCTTGAACCGGGCATAAAAGCCTTTGTTCAAGAGTTTTATTTTGTTATTTATACAATATACTGAATTGATAAATAAAACTTTGGAAAACACACTATACAAACCGGATTTTATCACTTATGTATAACATACCTATAATGAGGCATATCTACACCTCTATAGTGTTTTGTCCATGTATCTGCTCTTGTCATTCCGTTTCTCAGTGCCACATTTTGAGAAGAAATGTTTATGTCCCGGATAATGGAGCAGACTTCTTTTGCTCTCAGCGTTTCAAAAGCGTATTTTTTACAAGCCTTTGCGGCTTCTGTTGCATAACCGTTATGCCAGTATGCCCTATTAAAAAGATAACCTATTTCCAGGACTTCGCTCTCTTTCCACGGCTGCATTGTAAGTCCGCACTGACCTATCAGCTTATTATTTTCTTTTAAAATAACAGCCCATAAGCCAAAATTCCACTTTTTATAGCGTTCAATCTGTCTGTCCAGCCACTCTTGTACTTCTGTATCATTAAATGCGCCTTCGTATGCATACATGGTATCTTCATCTTGCAGAATTTCACACAATGCACCAAAATCCTCTTGGCATAATTCTCGTAAATATAATCGTGAGGTTTCAAGTATCATTCTTTCCTCCAAGTTCTGATTTATCTTTTTCAAAAAAATAAAATATTTGTTACTTATCTTTTATCAAGAGGTACATATTCTGCCTTTTTGCACACACTTTTGTATGCAGGACGGATAATCTTGCCGCCGAATGCCACTTCTTCGATTACATGAGCGCACCAGCCAACCGAACGACCCATAGCAAACATGGGAGTATAAAGAGCAGGGTCTATATTAAGAATTTTATATACAAATCCGGAATATAAATCCACATTTGCACAAATTCTCTTATTAATACCTTTAACTGATGAAAAGACACCGGGGGAAAGACGCTCTATATTTGAATAAAGCTGGAATTCCTTTTCAAAGCCTTTTTCATGAGCCAAACGCTCTGCATTGCGTTTAAGTATAACAGCTCTGGGATCGGACTTGGTATAAACTGCATGACCCATACCGTAAATAAGCCCTGAACCGTCATTAGCTTCACCACGAACGATTTTTTCAAGATATGAAGAAAGCTCATCATCATTGTTCCAATCGGAAACATTCTTCTTAATATCTTCAATCATGCTCATAACAGCCTTATTTGCTCCGCCGTGACGGGGACCTTTAAGTGCTCCTACTGATGCTGAAATAGCAGCATATATATCTGTACCCGTAGATGATATTACGTGAGCCGTAAAAGAAGAGTTATTGCCTCCGCCATGTTCGGCATGAAGAATAAGGCATGTATCAAGCAGTTTTGCTTCCTCATCAGTAAATTTCCTGTCAGGACGGATAAGGCTTAAAAAGTTTTCCACCAGGGATAAGGAGGGGTCCTGATCATGAAGATGAAGACTCTTCTTATCCAAATAGTGCCTCTTGGCATTATAGCAATATGCAATAAGCGCAGGCATTCTTGCAATAAGCAAAACAGACTGTCTTAACACATTTGCAACCGTTCTTTCATCAGGATTGTTATCATAACAATACATACTCAAAACGCATGTTGCAAGCTTATTCATAATGTCGGGAGAGGGAATACGCAGTATCATATCTTCCACAAAACCTTTGGGGAGCTGTCTTGCCACCTTCATCATTTGTGTAAAGTTTTCCAGTTCATCCTTAGTAGGCAGAACACCGAACAGCAAAAGGAAAACCGCTTCTTCATAACCGAATCTGTTTTCCGCCTCCTTCGCTTCGATAAGAGTTGCTACATCTATGCCACGGTAACTGAGCCTGCCGTCTACATCCACCTTTTCATTTTCATCAACTATGTATCCATGCACTTCACCAATGGCAGTCAGTCCAACAAGAACTCCTGTTCCGTCAGCATTCCGTAGTCCACGCTTTACATTGTATTTCTTGTAAAGCTCTGCATTTATTGCCTTTCTTGCTTTTATTGACTCGGCAATTTGAGCAAAGAAATCCAGATATTCATTAATTATATCCATAATAAATCCCCGTTTCATAAAATAGTCACAAGACTATTTTACCAAAAACGGGGATATAAGTCAATAGATTTTGCAAGATTATTTCATTTCTCTTGCAAATTCAAGAGCTTTTGCGAGCTGATCATCATTGACAACCTCTGCTTCGTCAAGCATTGTTGCAATGGCAATCTGTGTGTTGATGTCCGCAACGCCGTACGGGAACAGGTTGTTTACGCTTTGTACATAAGTAACAGCAGATTCTGTAGCGTCATCATAAATTCCTTGGTCATTTACTGTGGTGAATCCGAGTGCATAAAGACTTGCATTAAGTGCCTTAACACCGTCACCCGTATCTCCCTTTTTAAGCACCTGATAGGAAAGCTTAGGAATATTACTGGTATCAAGAGGTGAAGTGGAATTTTTCACCACATAATCAGGAGTAATGCCTTTGCCGTGGATCCATTCTCCGCCGGGCAGCAGATAGGACGCTACGGTATACCATACAGCTCCTCCGGTATATAACTGTTTAACCGTTTGTACAGTACCTTTACCATATGACTGCGTACCGACTATAATGCCTGCCTTGTTATCTCTTATAGCACCGGCAACAATTTCTGAAGCAGACGCACTGTACTCGTTTATAAGAACAATAGGCTTGAACCTAACTGTTTTTGATGTAGAGTAATATGACTTATTGTTTTCTTCGTTTTTAAACACCTGTGTCATAATAAGCCCGTTATTGGGAATAAACTGGCTTGCAGTAACCAAAGCACCGCTCACTTCTCCGCCCAGATTGTCTCTTAGGTCAAGAATAATGGTCTTAGCACCCTGTTTTTCCAAATCATCAAGAGCAGGAAGCAAATATTCTTCAACATTGGCATTAAATGAAGTAATCTGAAGATATCCTATGCCGTCCTCCAGATATTCATAATTAATAGGGCTGATATGAATTTCCTTTCTTTCACATCGAGCGATAAATTCTGTATCGCCCCTTTTTATACCCAGCTCTACAAATGTACCTGCCTCACCTCTGACCATTGATACAACCTGGTCAAGAGACATACCCGACACAGCCGTTCCGTCTACCGAAACAAGCACATCAGCAGTTTGAATTCCTGCCTGCAATGCGGGCGAGTCATCGAGCGGTGTTAAATAAAATGTATTGCCATCTAACGCAACGCTGATACCGATTCCCACATATGAGCCGTCCACCGTCTCCATGGTTTTTTCAAATTCCGAAGACTTTATATATCTTGAATTAGGGTCAAGGGCACTAAAAGCACCCACTAAAGCATCCTCAAATAATTCCGGGTGTTCTTTAAGAATCTGGGCAAGAGCACCTCTAAGATAATCGCTGTCCTGATTGTCAAAATAATAATCCATTTCTGCAAGAGAAATAATCAATTCAAAATTTCTCATCTCATCAGACGAATTAATAATATCATTGATTATATCCGTGTTTGTTGCAGCAAAAGCATTTGTAAATGTCATTACAAACACAAGTACAATCAAAGCCGCTTTTTTAACAATTCTTTTCATTTGTGCATCATTCCTTTCGCCTTTTAGTCAAAAAGCAAATATAATATGCAGGGCTGCCCGTTCTTTTCTCCCACGATTATGGAACAGGTTTTATCAAGATAATCACGGTTGATATCTTTAAGCTCTGCTTTTTTACTATCATGAATAATCAGTGTTTCGTCACATACTGCCGCAGAAAGATAGCGGTCAGCCTTAACCCATGAGCCGCTGCGCAGCACACTCAGGTCTTTAAAGATCAGATTATTATTAATCTCATCATACACATAAAGAGTTCCTTTTTCAAAATGTTTTACGGTTGGGGCAGACTGTCTTTTTGCCCACGCAATAACTGCTGATCCTTCATCATCAAAAACAACCTCTACACTTGCCCCTGCCGAAATTTCCGAAAAGGTATTTACGATTTTCTCTCCTTTAATCACGGGTACATCGGAGGAAAACTTATATTCCGCTCCGTAATTATCGGTAACAACCGCACTTTTAACATTAATAGAAGTCAATGTGCCGCTGATAAAATTATATCCGGGTATGCGCATTGCATATAAAGTAAGTCCGAAGGTAAGGCGGTCATAATCCTCTTCGGTCATTGGTGTATCGTACAAAAAACCGTCGGTATCGGGAACAAATATACCGCTTTTTAAAACGGACGCCACTATATACCGATCAGCCGCCGGTGCAGATGCCCAGTCGTTATATGCAAGAAGAGGCGTTATATCACCATCGGGCGATATTTCAAATATCTGAGCCGCCTTTTTGCAAATTTCCAGGCGTGTATAAGATTCTTCCGTGTCAGCATAAACGCCAAGACTGCTTGATAAAATTATTATTACAACCGATAAAACCAACGCTGAAATCCTCTTCATAGATTTTTTCCTTTCACATTTTTTCAGGTGCTTCCACGCCCAAAATACCAAGTGCATTTTTCAGGGCTATACGCACCGCATCAATCAGTTTGAGCCTTGCGAGCATAACCGCTCTGTCATCGGTTTTAACCC
>URVP01000038.1 GCA_900551345.1 uncultured Eubacteriales bacterium | reverse complement strand
ATAAAACACCCATTGTTAAAGTTATCCCTGCCGTTGTAAATGCTATGAAAATGCTTAAACAGCTTGACATTATAGATGATTATATCAAGGTTAACCGTGCTTATGAAATGAAAAGAGGGTCTTTTGACTATGCACGGACTCAGATCAGTCAGATGTATGAAAACTACAAAGAAAACGGCGGCGTAGACAAAGTATATAAAAAAGCAATGCAGATGCTTTCTGAAGTTCCCATAAAAAATATCGATGAGGATAAGAAAATAAGAATAGGAATTGTGGGCGAAATATACATAGCGATGGAACCGTCGGCAAATGTGTACATCGAAAAACGACTTAACGAGCTTGGCGTGGAAGTGTTTAATGTACAGCGTATCTCATCATGGGTAGAACACAATATTCTTCCGAGAAAAATAAATAAATCAAAAGGCTGGAAAATGTGGACTAAAGCAGAAAAATACAAATCGTGCAACTGCGGCGGTCACGATATGGAAAATACCGGCTGGATTATGGAGTTTGCAGATATGGGATATGATGGAGTAATACATCTTATGCCTTTTGCTTGCCTGCCGGAACTTATAACAAGAAGTATTATACCTCAGATGTGCGAAGATATGGACCTGCCCATACTGTCCATGTCTATTGATGAACAGACGGGTGAAGCAAATACACAAACAAGACTTGAAGCTTTTGTTGATCTTTGCCGTAATAAAAAACTTTTTAAAAACGGCAAGAGTACGAAAAAGCAGTCAAATGTATTATTGGAGGTTTAAAAATGAAGATTTACATAGGTGTAGATACCGGATCGGTAAGTACAAATGTAATCGCTATGAACCATGACGGCGATGTTATATTTTCTGAGTACATTCGTACCCAAGGTCAACCAATCAATTCAGTTAAAGAGGGCATGAAAATGCTCAAAAATAAGCTGGAGGGCACTGATTATACAGTTTGCGGTGTAGGTGTAACCGGCAGCGGACGACAGATGATAGGTCTGATGGTGGGGGCAGATATAGTTAAAAATGAAATAACCGCCCATGCGGCTGCAACAGTGCATTATCATCCTGATGTACGCACCATTTTTGAAATAGGCGGTCAGGATTCCAAAATAATCATACTTAAAAACGGAGTTGTAACAGATTTCTCAATGAATACGGTATGTGCTGCGGGTACAGGTTCATTCCTTGACCATCAGGCGGAAAGACTTAATGTGCCTATTGATGATTTTGGTGATTTAGCACTTACCGCAGAAAACAAGGTTAGCATAGCAGGTAGATGTACAGTTTTTGCTGAAAGTGACATGATAGCAAAGCAGCAGTACGGTTATTCCAAAGCTGAAATCATTAACGGACTTTGTGAAGCTCTTGTAAGAAACTATCTTAACAATTTGGGACACGGCAAACAGCTCAATCCGCCTTTTGTATTTCAGGGTGGTGTAGCAGCAAATAAGGGTATAATAAAAGCCTTTGAGGAACAGGTAGGTCATAAGGTTATAATTCCCAAATATTATAATGTTATGGGTGCAATAGGTATGGCTTTGTTGGCGAAGGCAGAAAATAAAGAAAAGTCTGAATTTAACGGATTTGACGCAATTGATTTGGACTTCGTACCCAAAAGTTTTGAATGTGACGGATGCAGTAATGCATGTGAAGTAATAAAAGTTATCGTAGATGGCAAGACTAAGGCTATGTGGGGCGACAAATGCGGAAAATGGAGCGCCTCTGTATAAAATAGCAAAGGGTGCTGCCGGTGTTTTTTGAAGTTTTGGCATATTACGGATTAATGTTCTATGTATATTGTTTTTTAGGATGGTGCTTTGAGAGCAGCTATGTATCTCTTTGTCATCTAAGCCCGGAAAACAGAGGTTTTGTTTCGGGACCGTTTGTAATTATATACGGCGTATGTGCAATGATATTAATTTCAATGCAGAATTTTCTCTTGCAAAATATACTTCTTGCATATTTTGTAGGTGCAGCCGTTATAACAATTATAGAATATGCAACCGGAGAGGTTATGCAGATTATCTTCGGAAAAAGATACTGGGATTATTCCCGTCAGCCTTTTAACTACAAAGGACATATATGTCTTTCTTCATCTGTAGCCTGGGGATTTATGGCTGTATTACTTATAAAGTATATTAACCCTGCCGTAGAGTCATTTATATCAATGGCAGACACAACCGGCATTATAATCGCAGCATTTACTGCTTCTGTTTATTTTGCAGCTGATTATATTGAGTCCTTCCGGCGGGAGTACAGTAATGTAAGTTACAAGCTGATTCATTTGTTTGGTTAATAAAACTATTTTAACCGGCTTAAAGCGTGCAATATATGTTGCGCGCTTTTTTACATACTCATAAAAAAGGCTTGTGTGCAATATAATTCAAGTAGGGAGAGTGATATAAATGGATAAGCTTCAGGATTTAAGAAACAAAGAGGTAATCGATGTTTATGACGGAAAGAGACTTGGTTTTGTGTGTGACTGCGAGATTGACATTATTTCAGGTCGGCTGCTGTCTCTTATTGTACCCCGCCAAAACAGTATGAAAGGTTTTTTCTCAAAAACAGAAAACATAGTAATACCATGGAAACAGATTAGGAAAATAGGGGACGATATTATAATTGTCGAAACAAAAAGATACGATATGCCCGAAGATCAAATTGATTGCAGAACGAGGGTCACTTCGTAAAATGTTCACATATTTTTTATAAAATTGTAACCTAAAAAACATTGAACCGGCATAAAAATTGTGATATAATCTCCTAAATTAAAGTTGAATATTACATATAATGCTCGGGAGTGTTTATATAATGAAATGTATGTATTGCGGCTGTTTGGAAAGCAAGGTAATAGATTCAAGAACAAGTGAGGACGGCGAGACTATCAGACGGCGCCGTGAATGTCTCAAATGCGGAAAGAGATTCAGCACTTACGAAAAGGTAGAAGGTGTTTCTCTTGCTGTAATAAAAAAAGACGGTTCCCGTCAGGCATTTGACCGCAACAAGCTTATTATGGGGCTTATGCGTGCCTGCGAGAAGCGTCCTATAGGAATAAAACAGCTTGAAAAAGTTGTTGATTCGGTAGAAAATAAGATATACGAAATGCAGCGCCGTGAAATAACATCGGAGGAAATAGGCGAGCTTGTTCTTGCCCGCCTTAGAGACTTGGACGCTGTTGCATATGTTAGATTTGCTTCGGTATACCGTGAGTTTAAAGATATACAGTCTTTTCTTGATGAATTACAATCTATCATTAATGACAATACTACCATGGAATAAATCTGTTTTTTTTTAGAACTGCTTTCGGGCAGTTCTTTTATTTTGCTTTCGATATTTTCCAGTTTTGATTCGCATGCATAAATTCTTTTTTCTATCCGTGAAAGTGTGTCTGATGCTGAATTAATTGATATGAGAATTTTGTTTAAAATTATGCTTGAATCATCTTTTTCTTTTGGATATTCAGTCTGTTTGTGATATTCGGTAAAGGTTTCCTTAAACGAATTGCTTTCCTTTATATTGCTATCTCCAGATTCGAATACTGCTTCCATAGTGTTGGTGTCGGGTAGCTCAGTGGTGTTTACTTCTGTAACAGTATCGTTTCCGTATGCCATGTTTTCAAGTCCTAGCAAAACGATTTTTTCGTAACTTCTGTACCCGTAGCAATAGTCTGCAATTATACCCGGTCGCTTATGCGGACAGCAAATTTTATATATTTCCGGTATGCATCTTTTATTAATATGGTACTCTCCGCATTTTTCCCAGCTCTTGCAATTGTTTTTACTTATAGCACTGTATATTTTCCCGCGGTACTCCCATTGGAGAACGCAGGTATTTTTTATGTAGTACAATACCGGTCTGTCACCGGTTGATATAATTTCATCCTTATCTTCTCTCATGTAATGTATCTCCTTATTTCGACATGCAGCTATATTAAGATTCCCTTGTCCGTCAAATAAAGTGAGGATTGTGTCACAGCGGTCATATTTGGGTGAAGGATTAAAATCCGACCATTTTTTCTGACCCCATAAATATTTTTTACTGCCGAAAGAACTGTTAATTTCGCTGTCATAAAAGATATAAATATTTCCAAAAGAGTCTGAGGACGCTGTATATGATTCACCTATGTAGTCTATTACCTGGGGAGCTTCGGCATTTCTTCTGGGAATATAATGAATAAGCATATTTTTACCCCGGTATTCCAGGACGCAAATTATATTAATCCAACCATTTATACAAAACAGATGGAAATTTTTTTTGCCTGTTGAAGATGATTTGCTTTTAAGTAAAACAGTTTTGTTCCACAAACCATTACTGTATCTGAAATACACTATATCACCTTCACTGCTTTGGCAGCATAGGTGAATGTTATTCTCATCGTCGCATATAACATCAAAATCATCGGGAGAATCTGCGGATAGCACTGACGGTTCATTTATAACTCCCAAAGAATTAAGTTTGCAAAAACAAATACCGTTAGAGGTATCGTGGTAAAAAAACCAGCTGTCATTATTTGAAAGTTTCACAATACAGTTCATTTAAACCTCGACCTTTCTTCTAAATTATATGCTCTGTTGACACAATAATTCGCATTCTTCATATTATATAGTGTAATATCAAAGTTTAGGAGGTATAATTATGTCTGATAAACAAAATTCAGTTTGTGGAAACAACTGCTGCACTAACTACAATGAACCAGTATGCATTCATACTGATAAAGTATATGATGTATGCAAAGAAAAAGACTGCCTTGAGGATCTCAGAGTAATCCTCACAAGAGCTGACCAGGAAATCGTTAATCAAGCCATTAATGTTCGCGTTAAATCAGCTGAGGTAATATGGGTATTCCCCACGCTTGAGCCGGTTCCCTTTAACAGAGGATACTATACTGTAGATATAAAATATTTCTTCTGTGTTACCCTGGAAGTATTCAGAGGAGTATCTAGACCTACTGAAATAAAAGGTCTTGCAACATTTGATAAAAAAGTAATACTCTTTGGTTCAGAAGGTAACGCTAAAATATATTCATCTAAGTATAATCCCGGTGCTCAGATTCCCGAAATGTGGAAAAAGAACAACATGCCCAAGGCTGTAGTAGAAGTGGTGGACTACAAAATGACAGTCTGTCAATTCAATGTAAAATATTTTTTAGATTTAACTTATAAATAAAACTGACTTCAGTAAAAAGTGAAATCAGTTTTTTTATTAGCATAAATGCATAATTAAACTGCTTATAAAATTATTCATTCCTGATACAATGCATCTTTATTTCATAACTACTTCTACTGTTTTATCTGAAAAAACAACTATTTTTTCTATAATGGAACGCATATCATCATTAGTGAACTCGCTCTTATCCAATATATTCTCAAAGTTTAACACTGCATCATCTATTTCATCAATTCTTTGTATTGATTCTTTGTATTCATTTAGCTCGTTTTCTATGCTTATCAGTCCATGTTCAATATTGATATATTCTTTTTTTAGGTCTTCTAAAGATATGACCTCGGATATGTACATTTCTTTAAGCTTATCTTTTCTTAAAAGCAGTTTTGTTTTTGCTTTTTCCAGTTCTGTATTTTCAATAATTTTGTTTTCATTATTATATTGCTCAAGTAGTTTTTCACAAAAAGTTTTTTTATCATCGATAATTGAATGCAGATATTTTTTTATCTCATACAATAATAATGATTCGTCAATTGTAACATTGTTAGTACAGCCGATATTACCGTTGTTGTGGTGGTTACTGCAATGATATCTGACATGATTTATTTTAGTGTGGTATAATCTTGCAGTAAAACTTTTATGACAGGCAGCACAAAAAATCAGATTAGAAAAAAGGTGGCGTGATGAAAAGCGGTTGCAGGCATTAACATTCTTATATTGCTCTTGTCTTTCGGCTATTTTCTGTTGAGCATATTCAAAATCTTTTTCTGTAATAATTTGCCATTGTGGTCTTTCGTGTACATACCACTTGTCTTTAGGGATATTTTGTCTCTCACCGGTAAGAAAGTCTTTTGTCACGGTTTTATTATTTATCATTTTACCGGCGTAAATAGGATTTTGCAGCATGCGCCTAATAGTCTTGGGTTGCCATTTTACACCTTTTTTTGTAGGTATGCCCATTTCGTTAAGCTTAATACATATGCGACGGCTGCCCATTCCCTCCACATACCACTTGAATATCAGTTTTACAATAGCTGCTTCTTTTGGGTTTATTTCAAGGTTATAAGTATCTAATTTATTATAACCGTATATATAATTAGGCACACGCCCTTTCCTTGCATTTTGCTGCTTGCCAAATATAACTCTTTTAGATAAATTTAAAGATTCTTCTTGTGCAAGAGCCGCAAATACCGTTAGAACAAATTCGCTCTCTCCTATTACCGTTTGGTTACTGGAAAGGAATTTGATGTCAACACCATAAGATTTCAGCTTTCTAATCGAATATAGAAAATCTTGAGTATTGCGTGCAAGTCTGGATATATCCTTTACCACAACATAATCAAACATCCCTTTTCTTGCGTCCTCAAGCAGCTCAAGAAATCCATCCCGCTTTTTTAGGCTTTTTCCGCTTGTTCCCTCATCAATATATAGCTTTGTCAGAGTATCTTTACTTTTAAAGGCGTAATCTTCAAAAAAGTTTTTTTGATTTTCGAGTGAAGCTAACTGTTCTTCTTTGTCAGTACTTACTCTGCAATAAGCTGCCATTCTCATGAAATTCACACCTCTCTATGTGCATGTAAATTTTCTTTTAAGGTTATTTTATATGTTTTTTAGTTAGTATTTTAATAAGCTTATTTTGTAGTTCTTTTTTATCTTTAGAAGGTTTTACAATTACTTTCATATTTACACCTCCTAATAAAATATATTATTTCAAATTTAGTATATTAATTTTTGTTGATAATATCTGATTTTAAGTATGATAACAAAAGTCTGTTCAAATTAATTATTTTACCTTTCGGCTGAGTATGGTGTGAGTAGTGTTATTTAAAAATTGACATATATAAAATATATTTTGTTCTTATGATCGCAAAAAAGCAGTTGCAAGACAGCAACTGCTTGTGTTTATATATAAATTAAAGATACTTGTGAGTTATATTACAGCTTTTATATCATGTATAACTTTTTTTACATCATCGCCTTTCACTTCTTCTAATATTATAGGTATGCCGGGCTTGTATTTCTTAGCCAGTGATAATATAAGCCGAATATTCATATTGCCGTTGGTTGGGTATATGTAATGTATTTCATCGTTTTTAATTATAAAATCTTTCAGATGAATTGCTCCAATTTCATTTTTTAAAATATCAAAGGATTTTAAAATAACATCTTCTTGCTTATGATGGTTTTCTATAGTTAAATAGTTTAGAATATCCAATATTACGCAGACATTAGGTGAATTTAAGTCATCAATCAGTTTTCTCATTTTTTCAGGTGTGTTAATTACAAATGAAGAAACACCTTCAATACCGATCATCACTCCTAATTTCTCTGCTGCATTGCAAAGTGTTTTCATGTTTGAAAGCAAGATTTGATAAGCTTCATCAGTATGGTTTTTTTGAGGAATACATTCACTTCCTATAAAACCGGTTTCGAGCCCAACCATACCTGCATTCATAAAACGAGCATATTTTAAACACTCAATAAAATAATTCATATCTTTTTTTAGTTTAATTTCATCTGTGTTTGATGGATTAATATAGCATCCAAGAACAGCTATTTCAATGTTGCTTTTTGTGAAAGTTTTGCCTATATTCATTGCGTAACTTGGCGAAAACATCCCTTCTTTAAAGTCTTTAATTGTTTTTTTAAAAACGAGCTGAACAGAGGTAAGACCAAGTTCTCTGCATTTAACAGCTAAGTTTTCTATACTGTCGGATTGTATATCATGACCTCGCAAACCAAAATTCATGTTAGCACCTCGTTATTCTTTTGTTTATCTATATAACAGTCCCTGTATTATACCATTATTTGGCTACAGTAATTTGCAGAACATAAGCGAAAGCGGCAATGTGATTAATGACAATACCGTTGATAACGATGCCATTTGAGATGCCGTCTTGACATCCCCTCCATATCTTGCTGCAAACATAATAACTATCAAACCGCAGGGTGCAGCTACCGGCAATACCACTGATGCAAGCAGTGTTCCGGATATTCCGAAAACATATCGTGTGATTATTATTGTAAACAGCGGCAAAGCTACTTGGCGAATGAAAATCACATGCCATATTTTAGCGTTTAAAATTGCTTCTTTAAGATTTATATTCACGAGATAATAGCCGGTAACTATCATAGCAAGAGGAGTATTCAGAGCAGATATCATACTGATCGTGACTGTGAAAATAGACGGTAAGTAAATTAGCTTTACTAACAAAGCCAACATTCCAGCTATGAATCCAATTATGCCAGGATTCATTATGATGTTTAGAAACCCTGCCTCAGGCTCATGGGGAAAGAATGATTTTCCGATTGTCCAAAGAAAAATATTAAGGACTATAACATATATGCTTACAAGAAGTACTCCGTTTGCATCCAGTGCAATCTGTGCAAGAGGCAGAGCAATAAAACCAGCATTGGTTATTAAACAACCAAATTTATATACGCATTTCTTGTTGATGTTTTGTGTTTTTGCAAAAACACATCCTGAAAGTATCCCCAGAAGATGTGATGCTATGGCAAATACAGCTGCAATAATAATTTGATAAAGAAAATCCTTTGTAAAATTTACCGTCAATATAGAGTTAATTATGACGCATGGTGTAACTATTCTGAAGACAATAAATGTCATATCTTCTACAGCTTTACCAGACAGTTTTTTGTACTTGGTAATAAAAAAACCTATTGCAATCAGAATCGCCATAATTAAAATTTGGTTAAGAACCACTTTTCCATATTCTATAGTATTCATATATAATCCTTTCTAAATTAAAGTTGTTTTCTGTATTCTCCCGGTGTAATGCCATATTTTAACTTAAATAGCTTAATAAAATAATTTGTATTGTCAAATCCAACACTTCTGCTAATACTATTGATTGATGAGGTGGTGTTGGAAAGTCTTTCAACAGCCTTATCAAGACGGACTTGATTTATATATTCTTTGATGCTCATATTAGTGTGTTGTTTAAAGCAGTGTGATATAAGCGATGTACTGCAATTAAAATACGAAGCAAATGTTGATAGGCTAAGTTGCGTCATATATGCTAAATTTATATATTCTATTATTTTTCTGCAAAGTACATCCTTGTCATCTGTAGGACCTTGTAAAACTGACTGCTGAGAAAACTCATTACGCAGTAATTCAAGTGTTAATGCTATTATTTTTATTTTAGGCTCAAGTTCTTTAAATCTTTCCGGACATCTTTCTAATGTATCAAAATATTTTGAATAAAGAGTATTTTTATCCAAACCAAATTCATCATGAATTCGGTTAAGCCTCGAAACAGCTTCCTTATGCTCTCCTCTATACCTTCCGGCAGATATAAAACCCAGCAGTTTATCATCATGGAAAAATGGAACGGTGAGCGATCCTACTCCTGCATAACACATTCCATAAAAAGCTCCGTGTTTTTTGCAATGTTCAATAATGTCTTTTTCCTTGGCTAGACAATGCTGAAACGTCTTATCACTTCCTCTTAAGTATGAACAAAATGGCGGGTATTCTTCAAAGGTGGTTTTAATTTCAATACGGTCATTGGCTATGAATCCGTCATAGTCGTGGATTCTTATAAACACATTGTCTTGTTTTGCCAGACACTCTATGTATTTAAGCAATATTTCGAGATTTTTTGAAAACATGCTCATCTCCCCTTTATCATTATTATTTATTATATCTGTTTTCTACTGTTAAATCAATAGCCGTGCACAAAAGAAGTAGAATTATGCTTACTTTTTTCATTGCAAAACAATACTCTTGTGCAACGATTGCGCGAAAACAGGCATAACAATTGAAAAGATAAACATGAATCACTGTAATTTTTTGCATTTTGTTGTGATAAACATGCGAGAATATTTAATGACTTTTTTGTTGTTGTTATGCTACAATCAAATCATGGAATACAATAAAACGAAGGGGAGAGTGGTCATTTTGAAAAAATTATTAGCAATGCTGGTTGTCCTTGCCATGATAGTTTCATCCTTTGGTGTATTATCATTTGCAGCAACTGCAAACACAAATGTTTATAATGGGAATTATTCATTTAAAATCACAACAAATTCCACAAGTGATGAATTCTCATGGAGTGATACCAGTGTAACTGTAACGCCAAATACAGATTATGTTGTAACCTTCTGGTCTAAGGGAACGGGCAATAAACTTATGAGGGCTCTCAGTTCTAACTGGAGCAAAACTCTTGGTGATGTTCAATTTACAGGTGGAAATGAATGGGTGGAAAACACCTTTACATTTAATTCCGGAGAGAACACAAAAATTATTATTGCTGTTGCAAATAATCCGGGAGGAGGAGTAGGAACGGTATACTTTGATGATGTTATCATTACCAAAAGTGGCGATT
>URVP01000037.1 GCA_900551345.1 uncultured Eubacteriales bacterium | reverse complement strand
GCTGTATGGGGTAAGAAGTCCGCCCAAAATGGACAGAGCAGTGGTCTTTCCTGTTCCGTTGCCTCCCACAATTGCATAAAACTCTCCCTGATGCACTTTAAAAGAAAGGTCGCTTATTACATCACTGCCATTCTTTTCGTAACGGAAATACACATTTTTAAGCTCGGCAGCTACTTTGCTTCGGTCAGGTTCTTTTTTTTGAGAAATAAAGTTTTGCTTCAGAGGAGTTGCTTTTGAGTATTCTTCCAGCCACTTTCTGCCGTCTCGAACCGTAACCGGGCATTTAAGATTGTTGTCCACAAAATAATAAATTCTCATAGGCGTTGGCAGTGCCTCGAACATATTGTTATGTGTTTTTTTGAGAATTTCCCCTGTTTGCGGAGGAGGAGCGTCTGCAATTATTTTGCCGTTCTCCATAACGATAATCCTGTCAGACATGGGGAAAGCCTCTTCCAGACGATGTTCTGAAAGAATTACGGTTGTACCAAGCTCACGGTTTATTTTTGCCAGAGTTTCAAGAAAATCACTTGCTGCTATGGGGTCAAGCTGACTTGTAGGCTCGTCCAGTATGAGCACAGACGGCTGCATAACCATAATTGACGCTAAATTAAGCAGTTGTTTTTGTCCGCCCGAAAGAAGCGATGTATCTTTATAAAACCATGTTTGTATTCCAAAAAAAGACGCCATTTCTGCAACTCTTGAGCGAATCTCAGATGTGGACATACCCAGACTTTCAAGTCCGAAGGCGAGTTCGTGCCAAACCTTGTCCGTAACAATCTGATTGTCAGGGTTTTGCTGAACATAACCTATTTTTTCGGCTCCGGTTCTTTCGTCAAGAGCGTTTATGTTTTTTCCTTCAAATAATATTTCTCCGCTTTTTTCGCCGAAAGGTGCAAGACAGGGCTTAAGATGACGAAGGAGGGTTGTTTTTCCGCAGCCGGACATTCCGCAAAGGGTTATAAACTGTCCCTGTTCAATATCTGCACATATTCCGTTAAGAGCCGGAGCAGTGCTATCGGGATATGTAAAAGTCAGATTTTTGATTTTAAATGCTTCCATCTTAATTCCTCTTTTGCTTCGATTATCACGGGTAATATACCAAGTGCAAAGTATACGGTATATATGCTTGCTGAATAAAAATTTATATCAGCCATTTTTATGTAGGGATAATAGCTGAATGAGATATTGCCCGATATATATCCGGCGGCTGTATAGACTGCCAAAATTACAATTACGGTCAAAGCTGCAATATCCCGTTTTGTGAAGGTATAGATTGAAAAAGCCGTTCTGCCCTTAAGGCCGTACCCTCTGCTTTTCATACTGTCAGATGTTTCAATGGCATTTTCAAGAGCCCATGTTGTAAGTATTGAAAGAATTTTTACTCCGCTTTTCCCTCTTTGGATAATGCTTCCGCTGCTTATATCCGCACCTGCCGCCCGCTGTGCATTTGCAATAATTTTCGCCTGTGCTTTGAATTTCGGTACAAAGCGAAGAACCATTGACAGAACCAAAGAAAGAGAAGGAATAACTTTCCCAAACAGATAAATAAATTTATCACTTGTCATAACTGCGTTGTAGCATGAAAACCAGCATATAACTGCCGCAAGCATGGCTCCCGTTCCAAATCCGAAATATATTGATTCCAAAGTAAGAGGATTTCCGCTTGGCAGGTATGTAAGTATGGTAACACCTCGATGACTGAATGCCGGATTAATAAGAGAAGCTGCAAGCAGCACAGGTATCATGTATAGAAAATTGAACTTAACCGCTTTTATTCCGTTTAGGACGATAGAATAAGCAAAACTGCAAAAAAGGGAAATAACAAGACATATCGGGTTCATAAAAAACATGGAAAAGGCTATCATCAGGGTAAAATATAAAAAATTCACAACCGGATGATATGCCTTAAAAATGTTCATTTTATTCACCCTTTCTTTGCATTAATTGTTTAACGATGCATTAAAACCGCCTATATCAACGCCTAAATCGCATGTATAAATCCATTCTACCTTGTCTCCGCTTTTTAGAGTATACAGAGAACACCCATAGTTGGGGAATTCACCGTTTACACGATACATCCACCCTGAAAGCTCTCCGCAGTCAAATTCATACAGGTTGGCAATGCCTTCAATATATGTACTGTTGTATACGGGGGTACTCATATATTCCATATGTATTTTATTTTCCCGGGTTGTTTTAAGAAGAAGGTCAAATACACTGTCACCTTCTGAAAACTGAGTGTCGGTTTCAGCAAGTATAATACCGTTTGCCGGAACTATTCCCTGCTTTTCAGGATTTAGATAGTCCAAATTATTAAGTATGGTATCGCACCTTATGGATATTGTGCAGGTGTTTTCTACAGCAGACTGCTTAGATTCGCTTTGCTGCTTGTCCTGAGCAGGCGTTTCGCTTTGTGCAGCTGTCGTTTCCGGCGGATTTGATTCTTTATTCTGACCGGTTACATTCTCTTTTTCTTCTTGCTCATCTGCTATCTGCTGTGCAAGCTCAATTTTTTCCTCGGCAGACAGTTCTTTTTTTTGAACTGAGTTTTTATCATGTGCAGAGGTTTTCTCTGCCGTTTCGGTGCGGGTTACTTTCCAGCCGTGCAGTCCTGCCGAATTTCCTCCCCACCAATAGGTAAACGCCAGAACTAAAACTATTAATACTGCGGCAATAATTTTATTTTTATGCTGTTTCATATGATAAAATCCTTTCGGTTTACACTGCGGTTATACAATACAGAACGGAATATACGGCTTTAACTATGGTGCTTATGGTTTTTTCGGAAGTCAGAAAATCCCTGCTTGCTTTTGTGATGTCGCTCATATCATACAGGCTGCTTTGACCCTGCGCAAGCCTTTTTACGGCAGCAAGGGCATAAAGTCCTTGCTCGCTTGCCATAAGATTTGACTCTTGGCTGCCTAAAATGTGCAAAAATCCACCGCCTGATATGTAATATTTCATAAGACCGTCCAATACGGTATTGCCGTCCTTTACAAATCGTGCATCATCTAAAGGGATACCCATTTCGCACAAGGCAACTATTACCTGAACGCAGCTTTCCGAGTTTTCGGAATTCCCCGACGAATAACCTCCGTCTTGATTCTGCATTTGCGAAAGACATGCAATCGCTTTATTGGTAGCCTCTTTTACATCGGGTCTGTCTTGATATTTTGACAGTGCCTGCACTGCCATTCCGGTAATATCCGCATCTGAAACAGCGTCTTCTCTTACTCCGGTCAGAGCAAATCCTCCGTCTTTTAGCTGACGGCTCAGTATGTAGTCTATATACATATCTCTTGTTGCCTGAGTTTTAGCCCGGGTGTTTACCGGCATTTCATATCCGCCGCTGTCCAGTGCTATAAGTGCCCATATGGGACCGTTAATCCCTTGAAGAAGTGTGCCGTCATAATCTCCCAAAGGAGTTAAAAGGTTGTAGCCGGCTACATCGGCAGGGTTTTTGCCTATTGCAGTAAGAGCTAAAATAAGCCTGGAATATTCGGTGAATTTTCTTTCATGAAGAACGCCGCCGCATGCTTTGACATATTCTTCAACCCTAGTATAATAACTCTCGAGGTAATCTCCGGGTACATTATAACCGCTGCGCACAAGGCCAATAATTCCCCATTCGCCGCCGATACTTCCTATTTGAGGCTGAGTTACGGTTTTTAATACATATTCTGCCGTATCGTTAAGTGCTGCTTGCGTGTTGCTGTCAAAGTATGCATATACAGGACAGCCCATAATCAAAACAGCAAATGAAATCAAAATGCATACAAGGCTCTTTAAATGTTTCATTGTTGTCAGCTCCTTATATCAGAGGGAAATTCAAACTAATATATCAGTGAATCTATTTCTTCTTGGGTTATGTCGGGCTTTGTGATGATGTCCATGTATTCAGTAAAGTTTTCTATACCCTGCTGTGCAATTGCACGGGTAAGTGCATCACGATCCGTTCTTTCAAAAAAGTCGTTTGCAGGATCATATTCAGCGTAGTTATTTCCTCCCACATCGGCTCCGTATGCCGTTGTAAAGAGAATTCTTATAACATCTCCGTCCTGGGGATAATAGTCCGAAATACTTACATTGGGAAATAAGTTGTTTACACAGTACATCCAGCCTGACCCTTGGGTAAAGTCAAATTCGCACAGAGCATTTTCTTTTTGTATGGTATCGTTAACCTCGTAGCCGTATGCGCTTAGCATTTCGGTCATAATATCCGGAATTATCGGTGCAAAATCAGGTATGTTATTTATTTCAAAAAGATAAAAACCGCTGTCTAAAGAGCCGGAATAATTATATCCGAGTCCGTAAGAGCTTAGCTGCTGGTCAAGAAGATATGCTGCACTTACACCTTCATATACATCTACGGTTACAGGTGTAATTATGTATCCGCCGCCTACGGTAAACGCTTCTATACAGAATACCGCTTCGCCTATCTTTTCGCCGTACTGTGCCGGTTCATATATAATGGTATAAGAAACTTCAGTGGTTAAACCGCTGTTGTCAGTTGCGCTTATTACTACCGTATTTTCTCCCGGCTGGGTGAATGAAAGGGTATAACTTGTCTTTTCGCTGTCGTCCCATGTAGGCTGTATTGTCTCTGTATTGAATGTAACAACGCAGGGGATTTTTGCACCGCTTGCATCTAATGCATATACATCAAAGTTTTTCATGCTGTTTTTCTGTACCATCCCGTTCTGAAGGGTTGTGCTTATTGAAGGCATAAATTCTCCTTCGGGGGATGTTTCGGTGCTGTCAGCAGGACTTTGCGGATTTTCGTTTGTTTGCTGCTCTTTATTGGGTTCATCATTAGTTTGCTCTTCGTTTGTTGTCTCTATAATTTCCACCGTATATTCATTCTTGGCATTAAGTGTACCAAAACCGGTGTTTTCAAGCTTTACAGAGCCTTTTGCCGGACTGAGCGCAATAAGGCAGCCTTTTATATCCGAATTTTTAAATAATGCTTTCGCACCGGCTGTTACAATAACATCTCCTTCAAAAGTGCTGTTTGAAATAACGGCGTCTTTTGAATTGATAATGCAAAGATTTTCAGAGGATATGTTACCGTATTCTGTGTTTTCATACAGCAGATTGTCAATAATATTGTCTAAAATTTTTACCGTTTCCCCACGGGTTATATTGCTTTGTGGGTTTAGTTTGCCGCTGCTGCCCTGCATATATCCTTTGTTTGACATTGCCGCCATATATCCGGCTGCCCAATCGTCTGTTTCGGATATATCTTCATAACTTTTTATAAAACTGTCCTGCGCCTCAATAAGCAGAGCACGGCACAGCATAACGGCGGCTTCCTGACGGGTTATACAGTCATTGGGACGGATTTTGTTGTCAAATCCTGTAACTATATCTTGTTGATTTAGCCGCAGAAGAGGAAGAGTGTAAAAATCATCGTCCAGATCTGTAAATGTATTATTTGCGGCGGTTTGATATGTCATTATTCGATCGATAATTACCGCAAATTCACCTCGGGTAATGTATGCATCGGGATAAAAGTTTTGTCCGTCGCCTTTTATTATACCCATCCTGCTCCATTTGTCAATTTCTGCATTTGCCCAATGATCTGTTGTGTCTGTATATTGAGCGAACACAGAAACGGAGCTTAAAACCAGAGTTAACACAAAAAATATGCAAAGGAATTTTTTCATGTTTATATCAAACCTTTCTTTATGTGAGGCTGTTTATTCGGTCAGAGTTATTCTGTCTGTATACTGTTCCATATTTTCGTCCCATACAAACATTTTAACATCATCTGTATAAGTGAATGATCTACAGTCAACAAATACGGTAGTATCACCTGTAATATCGGAAGCTGTGTTTGAAATTTCTTTAAGTACAATTCCGTCATATGAGCCTACAAACACTATTAGATGCTTGTCTATCGGAGAGAGAAGGGTTACTTTTGCAATGCCTTCGCTGAAAACAGGACTTTCAGTTATTATTTTATCACTTTTAATAACCTGCACATTATAGGTTCTTCCGTCTGCAACATTTATTGTTATATCTGTTGAGTCCCCTGCAAGGCTAATGGGCGAAAAGGCGGTATTTGAAGTTGATACGCTCAGTGCTTCGCCGTTTATGCTGATGTCCGAAGTGCCGATAAGTCTTGAAAGGTTGACTGTAACACTTTGAGCTGATGAGGGTACATAGCAGTAATAATCGGTATTGGTGTATGAAATGCCTTTGCCTGTTTTACTGCGAAGCACTCCATACATTCCTTCAAATACCTCATTATTTTCGTCTTTTATTTCAAGTGCTTTCAGTATGGGCTTTTCAAAATCAGCCGTGGATTTATATACAACATATGAATATACTTTGGTGCCGCCGTATATGGGATTGTTGGGGGTAACGGCTATCTCCATGTTTATGGTCTTTTCACCGCTGAAAATTCCCGTTCCAATCTCAAGTGTGCTGCCCGATGTAAGGGGCATTGTGTGCTTTTGCTCTTCGCCCTCTTCCCAGTATCTGAATTCCATGCTAACATCAGGATTTACAGCTTCCGCCGTAACCGTAACGGGGTAGGAGGGATTGATGCTTGAGAATGTTGTGTTTGAGTTTACTGCACTTGCAGCAGTCTCAGTGGTTTTGCTTATACTAAATGATTTTAAATAGCTGCTGTTACCGCAGAGTATATTTACCTTTGACAGATTACAGTAGCTTTCGCAAGCTTCGGTCAAATATGACAGGTCGTCATTTTTGAGTACTTCAATATTTATATCGGGAAGTATGCAGAATGTTCCTTCTACCTGTGATGCGTTAAAGTTTGCATTTCTACCCTCGTCGGTAATATATCGGTGACTTCCGAAAGGATCACCCATGCTTGTCATGCTGATTTTTCCGCCCGAAAGGAGAACCGAGCCCTCATTGTATACTTTAAATGTAATAGCATGATTATTTATAAAGTTGTATTGGGCACCCTTGCCTGAAATCTGTCCGCCCAAGGAACTGTTATATGTCAGTTTAAGTGTTGAGCCGTAACCGGGGTTGTATATACCTGCAAATTTGGGAACAGGTATATGAAGTCCTTCAAAGGATACCTGAACGGTATCTCCCTGTTTTATGGGACTGTCGGGATTTGTAACATTATCAATATGCGCCGTCAGTCTGCCGCCTTTGATTATTACATATTCGGTGCTGCCGCCTGCACTGACCGATACAATATTGTTGCCCTGCTTTATGGGCAGAGTATATGTACCGTTATCATTTGCTTTGATAACAGTACCGTCACATTCAACCGTCATTGCCTCATCAGATTTTGGAGCGAAGTCATAACTTCCGCTTTCACCTGTAAAGTATACCGTATCAAAATCACTGTCCCATTCGGGCAGCTCTATTTTTGTGTCGGTGTTGCCGTCTACATTTACAACAAACAAGCCTTTCCTGCTCGGGTCTATAGCGCCGTATATTCCTGCATAGCTTGTATTGCCGCCTATTTCTATGGCGTCATATGTAACTTCAATTATGCTTATACCCGGCTTTACACCTTTGATAACAGCGTTTTGTCCCTGTTGTGTTATGGTTACGCTGTCACCCGATACAATATTGTAATGGAAATCAGGTTCGATCATAATATTTGATACATCATTATTTGTAATTTGCACTGCACGCCATGCTCGAGCTTTAAATTCTTCGTCTGTGTTCAGCCTTAAATAATTCTGCTCGTTTATGTTAAGCAGAATACTGTCCTCAAGACGGGAACCAATAGCCGTACTTGTATCATAATCCGGGCGTAATTGCGGATCTTCGTCCGAGCCGAATGTTACCGTTACGGCTGCTGTCTCTTCGTCCTTTAAATTAAAATAACCTGCTTTTGTTATTTTGTTTTCCATTGATACACGGTATATATATCCGCTTCCGTTTTTGGGCAGACGGTATATATAATTGACTTCTCCGTCTGCTCCGTCGTTTGCTGATTCGCACATAATCTCTTCAATGCAGTAGTTTTTTACCTGATAAAATACCTGCACTTTTGCTCCTTTGGGAGCGTTAATTTCAGCGTTTATAAGAGTTGGAAGCGTGCCGCTTTTTACAGCGATGGATGTGCCTTCGCTGACAGTGAAGTTTGCCATTGTGTTTGTGCCCAGATTGTACTGATTGGCAATTTCGGTATCAGGTATCAGTTTAACAGTGTACGGATATGCACTGCCCACTGCACAAAGCATATAAGGAAAACGAGTGTAATTGCCGCTTTTATACGGTGTGCCTGCCCATGCGTAATTTCCTTGGCTGTCTGATACCGTTGCAGTGTATTCGTTTTCTGTAGCATAATTTGTTCCGTCATATTTGGTTGTTGTATATATGTCTGCCTGTCTAAGTGTTATTTCAAAAGATGAGTCATTTTCCTGTGCATTCTCAGGAGGAACTTCAAAAGACATTCCCCCTAAGCTTTCACCCTCGGAATTTGCTGCACGGAAGCTGTATCTTCCTTCGGGAAGTGAAAGGGTATATATATGATAATTGTTTTGTGTGCCGCCGTCTTGTGCGTAAACTTCACTGCCGGCAATGTCTCTGCCCTCCTGGTCAAACCCGGTACATTTGTAGAATTGTACATTTGCTGTATAAGGCGCCGCTTTCACTGTGACATCATATTTTTTTGCTGCGTCACTTACTGTTATTACACATACCGGTGCAGTTATTGCCGTAACAATGCTGTCGTTTACGCTTTTTGTTTTAACTGCTGAAATTATGTATTTACCCGGCTGGTCAAAAGTAACCGCAGCCTTTCCGCTATCGTCGGTTACAATGTCTGTTTTGCTGCCGTTAACTGTGATATAAGCATTTGAACAGCCTGAAAATACAGTATTCCAGTTTTCGTCATATCCTGCTTCGCTTAATGTTAATTCAACCGCTTCATTAACTGCTGTTTGGGCAAAAACAGTATTAAATGCAGTATATGCTTCGCTGTCGGGATAAAAGCTTTGCATGATGTATGCATCAATGGTATCACCGTTTTTCACCTCGTGGGTTAAGCCTAAAACAGTGTCCTTGCCGCAGTTTACCTGATAGCCGAAAAGTCCGCTTGTATCGCCCCAAAGCATATCTACCGCAGGACCGTATGCACCCTCGCTTGAGCTGTATCCTGCCGCTGAGCCGCCTTGGTAGTATAAGTCATGAGCTGCCATAAAAGCATCATCAAGAGTATATTGCGTTTTACCCGTAAGCTCAACCGGTGCTGCCGCTACCGGGCTGCCGTTTTTATCATTAACAATGCTGCCGTAAGTGCTGATGGTTATGTATACCGTAACGGTATTTTCTGCCGCCTCATCCGCATTTACGGGTACTGCTGATAAAAGCATCATGGCAACAAGTAATAAAGACAGTAATTTTTTCATGTTGATTTACCTCCCGTAATTTATCATTGTATATGTTTAATACCGCAAAAAAGCTGCGGTAATTATAAAAATTACCACAGCTGTTTTTCTGTGTGATTCGCAGTCCCTTTATGTGTTTTTTACAGCATAAATAAAGCCGTCAACCGTAAAAAAGTACAGCAAAAAGACAGCCGCCCCTTTGCATATAATGCAATTGCAGAGCAGCATTAATGCAGGTCTTCTGACTTACATCCTGCAAGAGATAATCCCCTGCACCCTATGTCCTGCCTTCTCAGTTTCCCAATGACTGACTTTCGTCAACGGACATACGGCATCAGATGTATACAGCGGCAGTACCGTCCGGGGTTCTCACCCGATTCCCTTTTCACCTAATATGGCTTTTATGCGCCATATCCGACACATTATACGAAGTATTCAATTTTTGACACATGGAGTATAGCACAATATGTCATTTGTGTCAATTGTTTGAAGTGATTTCGCAATTGTAATCAAATTCATCTATAATGTCTTTTTCATTTATGTGCGAAGGCATTTCAATAATCAGCCGGTATTCGGCGCTGCCGTCATCCGCCGACTTTTTTATGCCCATATCTTGAAGCATTCCGTGATGCAATTCAATTTTTTGTTTGGCTTTTTCAAGAAAGTTTTCGTCCGTTACATTATATATTGTCAGTTTTTTTATTTTAAACGATTTGTCAAAAAATCCTCTGTTGAGGAAAATCTGAATGTTAAGCACTACTAAGGTTGCAACAATTCCTTCAATGTACATGCCTGCACCTATAGCCATACCTATTCCCGCCGTTACCCAAATTCCGGCTGCGGTGGTAAGTCCCGAAACCATGTTCCTGCGAACAAATATCATTCCTGCTCCGAGAAAGCCTATACCGCTCACAATGTTAGCGGCAATTCTCGAAACATCAACACTTGCCGAATCAGGCAGACTTCCCATATCCGCAAACCCATATTTTGAAACTATCATAATAAGCGTCGCACCGCATGCTACCATGCAGTGAGTACGCACACCGGCTTCTTTTGCACGGTTCTTTCTTTCATAGCCTATGCATATTGCACACAGACAAGATATGATTATTCTGATTATATAAATAAAATGTGTATAAAGAAAGTATGACAATGTGTATCCTCCCGTTTTCCGTATTTTTTACATTATATATAAAAGAATCGTCTTTGTCAATTTTAA
>URVP01000036.1 GCA_900551345.1 uncultured Eubacteriales bacterium | reverse complement strand
GCCTTGGACGGCGGACGGATTTTATTCACTCTTATTGAAATGATAATTAGAAGGAAAATCCCGCCGGAAAAAGAGGGGATCATTCATCTTATAGGTTTCGGGCTTCTTATATTACTGATGATTTATGCAACTTACGGTGATATAATTCGTCTTTTGAAAGGATAGTTTATATGCTTCACAGAAGAAATACAAAACCCATATATGTAGGCGGAGTACAGATAGGCGGCAGTGACAATGTGGTAATACAGTCAATGACTAACACTAAAACCACCGATATTGAAGCAACAGTAGGGCAGATAAACAGCCTTGCCGCTGCCGGGTGTGATATTGTACGCCTTGCCGCTCCCACTCTTGAAGCGGCACAGTGCTTCGGCGAGATTCGCAGAAGGTGTGATGTTCCACTTGTTGCGGATATCCATTTTGATTATAAAATTGCCCTCAAATGTATTGAGGAGGGTGCGGATAAGATACGAATTAATCCCGGTAATATCGGCAGCGAAGAGGGCGTAAGACAGGTTGCTCAGGCTGCAAAAAAGCGCCATATTCCTATAAGAATCGGAGTTAACTCGGGGTCGATGTCAAAATCTGCTGTGGAAAAATACGGGAATACGCCGGAGGCCATGGTTGAAAGTGCATTTGAGCATATCAGGCTGCTGAACAAGTATGATTTTGATGATATTGCGGTGTCTCTCAAAGCATCAGATGTTGTGCGTACCGTAGAGGCTTATCGTTTAATGAGCGAAAAATGCAGTTATCCTCTTCATCTGGGCGTTACTGAAGCCGGCACTCTTATGAGTGGTCGCATGAAGTCTGCTGTTGGTATAGGTGCTCTTTTACTAGACGGGATAGGAGATACGATAAGAGTGTCTTTAACAGCGGATCCTGTTGAGGAAGTATATGCAGCTAAGGAGTTACTTTCCATAACCGGAATACGCAGAGAGGGAATCGAATTTGTATCATGTCCAAGCTGCGGAAGATGTAAAATAGATTTAATTTCTGTTGCAACTCAGGTTGAAAATATGCTTAAAGATGTACATAAAAACATTAAAGTTGCGGTTATGGGCTGTGCTGTAAACGGTCCCGGAGAGGCTAAGGATGCCGATGTTGGCATTGCCGGAGGAGACGGCTGCGGCCTTATATTCCGAAAGGGAGAGATAATTAGAAAGGTGAGAGAGGACACTCTTGCTGAAGAACTTATGAAAGAGATACAGCAGCTTTAACAAGCTGTGTGAAGGGAAGTTATTTGTTTGTCAATTAATGAATTGTTTGCTAAATACAATTTTAATATAAACGGGAAGATAGAAAAGGTAGAAGTAAACACAAAGATGCGTGCACTGCGTATTAAGCTGAAACCTGACGGGGAAATTTCCGATAAAGACATTTTCAGTATGCAAAAGCTTCTTATGCAGGCATACGGTCTTGAGAAAGTGCTTATAGAGCAGACGGACAAGCCTGAAGTTTCCAATGTTGAACAGCCAGGAAAAAAAGAGCCTGCTATGGTTCAAGCTGCAACTGAAGAAAAAAAAGAGCCTGCCGAAAATAAAAAAGAACTGTCGGATTATGAAAAGTTTATACAGGAAAAAGAGAGGGAAGCTGACGAGCGGTATAAAGAGGCAAAAAAGGACCCTCACATCATGGGAAAGAAAATTACAAAAAAAACAATAACGCCTATGTCTGAAATTTCCGAAATGACAGCCAATGTGGTAATTTGCGGAAAACTTAATGCCATCGAAGTTAAAGAGGTGCGGGGCGGCAGAAATATTGTTACATTTGACATGTACGACGGAAGCGGTTCGGTTACCTGTAAAATTATTTTTGATTCCTCATCGGGTGAAAGCGTTATTTCCCGCCTTAAAAAAGGTAGTTGGTATCGAGTAAAGGGCAGCGGGCTGTATGATAAATATGCAAGAGATATAATGTTCATGGCAAATGATATAGAAGAAGCCGAAGCTCCTGAAGAAAAGAAGGATGATGCCGAGGTGAAGCGTGTGGAACTTCATCTGCATACACAGATGAGTTCAATGGACGCAATGACATCGGCAGGTGACTTGATAAAAAGAGCCATAAAATGGGGACACAAGGCTATCGCTATAACAGACCACGGTGTTGTTCAGGCATTTCCAGAAGCAATGAGTGCTGCCAAGGGTGCTGAAGATTTTAAGGTGCTTTACGGCGTAGAGGGATATCTTGTGGACAAGTTTGAATTTCCCGCAGGAGGGAAACCTCCCCGTCCTTATCATGTGGTAATTTTTGCAAAAAATCAGGAGGGCCTAAAAAATCTTTATGCGATTATCTCAGAATCGCATATGAAATATTTTTATAAAAGACCTCGTATTCCCAAGGAACTGCTTGCAAGATATCGTGAAGGTCTTATTGTGGGTTCTGCCTGTGAACAGGGGGAACTTTATCAGGCAATACTTGAAAAAAAATCAGATGAAGAAATAGAAAAAATCGCTTCTCTGTATGATTATTATGAGGTTCAGCCGTTAGGTAACAACCGTTTTATGATAAATAACGGTACGGTAAAAAATGAACAGGAGCTTATTGATATTAACAAAAAGATTATAGATTTAGCAGACCGTCACGGTAAACTAGTGGTTGCTACAGGTGATGTACATTTCATGGATCCGGAGGATTCAATTTTCCGTGCCATCATCCAAACCGGACAGGGATATACCGATGCGGATAATCAGGCTCCTCTGTATATGCGTACCACTCAGGAGATGCTTGATGAATTTAAGTATCTTGATGATGAGACGGCATATCGAATTGTAGTGGAAAATACCAATAAAATCGCAGATATGGTGGATAAACTTTTGCCTATCCCTAACGGTACATATCCTCCTCAGATGGAAGGGGCACAGGAACAAATTGTTCAGATGTGCCACGAAAAGGCACACAGAATTTACGGTGATCCTCTTCCTGATATTGTTCGTGAAAGAATGGAGAGGGAACTTGAAAAAATAATCAAATACGGATTTTCCGTTATGTATATGATTGCAAATAAGCTGGTTACAAAGTCATTGTCAGACGGATATGTCGTTGGTTCCCGAGGTTCGGTTGGATCTTCGTTTGTAGCGTTCTTATGTGATATTACCGAAGTTAACGGTCTTGCTCCCCACTATGTGTGCCCAAATTGCAAACACAGTGAATTCATTACCGACGGAAGTGTGGGATGCGGTCCCGACATGGAGGACAAGCAATGTCCTGTCTGCGGTACAATGTATAAAAAGGACGGTTATGATATTCCTTTTGAAACATTTTTGGGTTTCGAGGGTGACAAAGAACCGGATATTGACCTTAACTTTTCCGGTGAATATCAGGGAACGGCTCATAAATATGTTGAAGAGCTGTTCGGCGAAGGTTATGTGTTTAAAGCAGGTACCATAGGAACTCTTGCAGACAAGACTGCATATGGATATGTAAAAAAATATCTTGAAGAGCATGGAAAGCTTGTTCATAACGCAGAAATAAATCGACTTGTAAGCGGATGTGTGGGGGTAAAGAGAACCACAGGTCAGCACCCGGGCGGACTGATGATTTTGCCAAAGGGTCATGATATACACGAGTTTTGCCCTGTTCAGTTCCCGGCTGATGATAAATCAAAAAATGTAATAACTACACATTTTGACTATCACTCAATCAGCGGCAGATTGTTAAAACTTGATATTCTGGGTCATGATAATCCTACCATAATAAGAATGCTTGAAGATATTACAGGAGTAAAGCCTTCTACCGTACCTCTGGGTGATCCTGAAACCATGAGTATTTTTTCTGATACGCAGGCGCTGGGTGTAACTCCGGAGCAGATAGGCAGTCAGGTGGGAACTTTCGGAATCCCTGAGTTTGGTACTAATTTTGTTAGAAATATGCTGGTGGAAACCGAGCCTACTACACTTTCCGAGCTGGTGCGTATCAGCGGACTTTCACACGGTACCAATGTGTGGACAAACAATGCTCAGGATTTGGTTCGGGCAGGTACCATTACCCTTAAAGATGCTATATGTACCCGTGACGATATTATGCTGGAGCTGATACAGTGGGGACTTCCAAAAAAAGAATCGTTTACCATTATGGAGCGTGTCCGTAAGGGGAAGAAGCTCACTCCTGAATTTGAAGCTCTTATGCGCGAGCACAAAGTACCCGAATGGTATATAGAATCCTGTAATAAAATTCAGTATATGTTCCCTAAAGCACATGCTGTTGCATATGTTACGCTTGCCGTTCAAATTGCATATTTCAAAGTGCACTATCCTGAGGCTTTCTATCGTGCTTATCTTACGGTACATACAGATGAATTTGATATAAGCATAATGGGGGATAGGAATCGTGTGCGAAATGAAATAAAGCGAATGGAAAACTCCGAAACGGGACTTAATGCCAAGGAAAAGGCGACTCTTACGGTTTTGCAGGTTGTAAACGAAATGTATGAGAGAGGTCTTAAATTTTCAGATGTGGATATAAATCGTTCGCAGGCTAAGCGTTTCGGCAAATGCGAAGACGGTATACTGCCTCCCCTTATGGCAGTAAGCGGACTGGGGGAGAGCGTTGCTTATGCCATTGTACAGGAACGGGAAAAAGAACCGTTTGATACAATTGAAGACTTGCGTTACCGGACCAAGCTTAATAAGACGGTTTCTGATTTCATGAAGGAACAAGGATATTTGGGTGATATGCCGGAAGATAATCAGATAAGCTTGTTTGACTTATAGATTTCACCTAATTTTCACATAAATGAAATAAATTTGATATTGATTAAAATTTTATGTTATGATAAAATGAATTTGCAAAGGAGAGGATAGATATGAAAAGTTTATTCAAAAAAGCAGCTTGCATTGCTGTTTGCACAGCCGTTTTATGTTCATCGGTATCTGTGTTGGCTGAAAAAGCATATATGCAGCTTGATGCCGTTACCGTTATGCAAAACGACGACTATGTAACGGGAACAAACATTCTTTATAATGACCGTACATATGTACCGCTTCGTGAAATTGCCGAAAGCCTCGGCTGCACGGTAGAATGGGACGGCGACACAAATACTGCAACCATAACCGGTAAAGCAACCAGCGAAGGAGTTAATCTGCTTCCCACTGACTATGAGCAGGACTATAATGACCTCAAAAACAATTTTGATATGAATACTGCTTTTGCCAGTGACGATGCTACAAAGAAAATTCTTGAACAGAAGTTCACAAACGATGTTGCAGCTCTTGATGCCAGATATAGAGCAAAAGCTATGGCAAAGCAAAAGCCTGCAGTAGAACTGGATGTGGAATTCGATTCAATCAATGTTATCGTTAACGGTACAAAGATTGAAGAATCAAACATTCTTTACAATGACCGTACATATGTACCTTTTAGAGCAGTGTTTGAAACTCTTGGCTGTGAGGTGCTCTGGCATGATGTAACCCAGACTGCAACTATTAAGGGTAAGCTCGTTGTAGAGGAGGTTTATACCTCTTTTGAAGAGGAATATGCACTTCTTGCGGCGGATTACAAAGAACGCATAAATGAACAGAGACTTCTTGGCGATCAGGCATATGAAGGTGCAATTAACAGAAGTGTTGGCGGTACCGGGGGTCAGGTAGAGGCACAGATTCAGCAGGCTCTTGAGGCGAGAGCTGAATTTGACAAGAGAGCAGAAGCTCTTCTTGATGAGTTTGTCACAAAGGTAAATAACCTTAAAACTAAGTATGGATACACCGGAGAAGTTCCGATGGATCCCACGGTTGAGGATTGATAGGTTTGCAGAAGAATACATACAGCCGTATTGGTTTTGCACTTGTAGTTTCGTGGGTTGCATCCATAGTTATGCAATTTATAATGGATTTAATATGTGCGGAATTTTTTCCGGTGTTCTTTAATTCACCGTACTATTACTGGACCATGTATATAGTATGCTTTTATATGATTGCAGTACCGTTGTTCGCTTTGATTTGCGGACCGGGGGAAAAGACGGACTATCCGAAAAGAAGGATAACCCCACGGGATTTTGTCAGACTCATATTTGTCTGCATTTCACTTACATATATTTTTAATTTTGTGGGTGCTTTGGTAAACAGTTATATTTCCAATATGGTTGGACATACCGTTGTTAACCCTCTTGATACTCTTGAGAACACCGACCGTGTTTTGATGTTCTTATGCAGTTGCATAATTTCGCCTGTTATGGAAGAGATAATGTTCCGAGGTATTGTCATAAAAAAGACATTGCCTTATGGAGAAAAGGCTGCTGTATGGTTCAGTGCTTTTGCTTTTGGACTGTTTCACGGTAATTTCTCACAGTTCTTCTATGCATTGGTACTGGGATTGGTATTTGCAGTAATTACGGTTAAAACAAATAGACTGATGTACACTATTTTGCTTCATGTTGCTGTTAACATATCGGGTTCGTTTGTTTTTCCAAAACTTCTTGAAAGTGAAAATACAATAATTCAAGGGGTTGGACTTTATGTACTTCTTGCGGTTATAATTTACGGTATTGTAGTAGTATTTAAGATGCTACCATATTTAAAACTGGGAGAACGGTTTAAACCGGGTGAAATTAGACAAATGGTGATAAATCCGGGTGCAATGAGCTTTATCGCTGTAAGTTTTGTTATGTTTTACTCTGCGATCTCACTGCCATAGTATATAAGTCTTAAAAATTTGAAATAGGTTATTTTGTATAATTTCTATTGATTTTTATGTAGATATTTGTTATAATTAAAAACAATCTTATTATTTGATAGCAAAGGGGAAAAGGAATTATGAATTTAAAAAGAATTACAGCGAGTGTTGCAGCTGCGGTTATGGCAACAAGTATCGCTGCTTCAGCACAGACAATTGAAAAAATATCCGTTAATGGTATAAATGTTGTGCTCAATGATCAGCAGTATACAGGCATTAATCTCCTTTACAATGACAGAACTTATGTTCCGCTCAGAGATATCGCCGAAAGTATAGGTTGTACGGTTGAATATGACGATGCAACCGCTACAGCAACAATTACATCAAATGGGGAAGTTCAATTTCCCGAAGAATTGGTAAGCAGCTACGGTTCATATGATGAAGAATATGCTGCACTTAAATCAGAGTATGATATGCTTATATCGTATCAGAACAGTCTCGCATCTCAAACCGATGACGCAGATGAAAAGTCAAAATTGGAAGAAGAGGCTGCAAGACTTTCAGCAGAATTTGAAGCAAAGGCAGCAGATCTTGAGCAAAAATATGCAAATATGACACAAACTGTACCTGTTGCTCAGGAACAGGATCTAGCAGTAGATCTTAATGCAATTACGGTTATTGTAAACGGAACACAGATCACCGAGCCGAACATTCTTTACAATGATAGGACATATGTGCCTTTCAGAGCAGTTTTTGAAACACTCGGATGTGTAGTTGGCTGGAATGAAGTAACCCAGACAGCTTCTATCACCGGATTCTTTAGTGAAAGTTCAGAAACTGAGGAAGTATATACCTCATTTGAAGAAGAATATGCTCAGTATGTGGAAAGGTATGAAAAGCTTATTGCTGAGCAGGAAGAACTTGGACAGCAGGCTTACGATGAAACAATTAAGCAGAGTACCGGAGCTACAGGAGCACAGGAGGGTGGTCAGGTACAGCTTGCAGAAGCTGCAAGAGAACCATATCTTATCCGTGCAGAAGAGCTTCGCCAAGAGCTTGCAGATCACGAAGCACGCCTTAAGGAAAAATACGGTGTTACAGAATAAGATAAACCATTAAATTTTATAATAATCGATTTATAACCGGGGGTAGGCAAATTATGTCTGCCCCGTATGTTGTATTTTAGGAAAAGTTATTTTTTTATGTTCAGCACTGAAATATTGTATTTGAATAGAACGGCATGGTCATATTTGATTTATCTTATATAGAGGGGCAGCTGTTTTGCAAATTCACTAATAAACAATATTGTCGGACATTTTGGAGGGAGTAATATGATAAAGAAATTTTTGGCTATGCTTATAGCAATGGTTATGACAGTTTCGCTTGTTAGCGGAATGACTTTCGTGTCATTTGGAGCGGAAGAATACACAAATCAATCACATATGTTAAAAGTACATGGCAACAAGTTGGTGTGGGAGGATGATGAATCAGTAGAGGTAGTTCTCAGCGGTGTTAATATCCCCGGCGGAGAATGGACCGGTACTCCTGAAGCGGAAAAATGGGAACGCAATATACAAGAGGCTATGAATAACTGGCACTGTAATGTTATTCGTCTTGCAGTCGGCACAAAAGGCTGGAATGGGGGTTATAATTACGGAAGTGCGTCTTCATACAGAACATATGTGAAGAAGGTTATATCCTATGCTGAAAAAGCTGGTAAATATGTAATTCTTGATCTTCATGAATATAATATTTTCGATGAAACAGATGTTCAGTTCTGGAAAGAGGCTGCTGAGATGTTTAAAAATAATCCGACAGTTCTCTTTGGCATACTTAACGAACCTACACCTTCAAACTGGGATATATGGCGTGACGGTGACGGCGGCAGTAAAATCGGACATCAGAAAATTGTTGAGATTATCCGTGATACCGGTGCAAGAAACATAATTGTAGCAGGCGGTAGAAGCTATGCTAAGAATACGAGTGGAATCGTAAACGGATATGCTCTTGTTGACAGAAATTCCAAAGGTGAAACCAATGTGGGAAATGGAATTATGTATGATACCCATTGGTATGCTTGGCACGGTTATACGCCCAGCTGGGAGAGTGAAATAGGACCTACCAGAATGGAGTATCCTATGCTTATGGGCGAGTTCGGTTGGGATGAAAATCTTAACTGGGAACTTGGAAGAAAGAAGTTCAAACCCGGTGATGAACAGTATCATGATAAGTGGTTTGCTCACCTTTTAAAATGGTTTGATGATTATGAGCAATATGATAACTACATGAACTTTACTGCATACAGTTTCCATCCCTCTTCTGCTCCGGCTATGCTTAAATCTCCGGATGAGTTCGGAAATGATTATAAATCCGAAAATTATGCATTTACCCCAACTGAATATCATGGCGTTTATGTCCGTGATATGCTAATTAGCAGAAAGGGTACAAGCATAGCGCTCAATAAGCAGGTAATTGATCAGTCTGTAGGCAGACCTAATGAATCACTAGATGCTATGTATGCTGTGGACAATGATATGACAACTTATTGGAGCTGCAGCAGGTCGGGTGATAGATACTTTACCGTTGATTTGGGTGGTTTGTACAGAATCAACAGATACATTGCACGGCTTGGTGGGGACGGTGAATACAGCAATGCAACAGATTTTCAGATTTACTTAAGTAAAGATAACTCTAAATGGACATTGGTTGATACGGTTACGGATAATGAAGCAAGCGTTGTTGACAGATATATAGTGCCTACTTCGGCAAGATACATAATGTTTAATATCTCAAATGTTGCAAACAGTGACCCTATCGCTTGCGTATATGATTTCCATGTTTTGGGAACTGAATCAGATGGTCTTGATACTGTAGAAATCGATCCTCCTGTAGGCTATGATGTTTCGGAGACTATCGTAGCTAAAAATCAAATTGTGGACTTTACGAAAGGTTCAACATTAGATGATTGGTCAAAAAAGGGATATATCATTTATGTAGACGGCGGTGCTGAAGACGGCGTAAGCCCCGCAATGGAAGTTTCTGGACTTTTTGGTGATACTCAGCAGTTCGGTTGCTCCGGAGCAGGCACTTTCGGTAACTTTGTAGATTTTGATGGATTCCGCTTTAGATATAAGAGTAATCAGGATCTTGGATTGCAAGTTTCCTTGCATTACAGGGCGAGCGGTGTTGAAAAGCTTACCAATACTGTTACCATTCCAAATACAAACGGAGAATGGTCTACTATAATTATTACACCTGAAGAACTAATGCCCACTCCTGACGATACATGGGTTAAAACAGATATGAAAACTATTTACAATATGGATTATAATGATTTTGAACCTATAGTTAAGTTGAATTTTACGGGAGATCATTCTTTTACCGACTATACAACATTTGAATCTTTTGAGGCGATTTGGTATGGAACGGCGGCTTATTACCCTGATTCCATGAGCGTAAAAGGTGCAATCAGCGATAAAAATGTTGAGGTTTCAATGCGTTGGCAGAATGATTCCGGAAAAATTGATGACCTTTTCTACTTTATGGGTCTGTATGACGGCAGCGGAAAGCTTGTAAAAATGGCTTGCGATGAAATTACCCTTGATGCTAACACTCGTTCACCTAAGAATAGTTTACAGCTTATTTTCTCAGAAGTAGAAGATATATCCGACTATTATATTAAAGTTTGCACATGGCGTGACAGTCAAGGAGGAATACCCGTCTGTCAGACTGTAACAATAACTGACAATGGAGTTATATACGGTGACTGATTTTAAATATGTTGCGTAATCGCATTTACATATTAATTTTATTTTTGAGGTGGGAAATATGAAGAAGCTTATCAGCATCATTATTGCAGCTATCATGCTGTTGGCAATTGCAGCACCTGCTGTAATGGGGCAGACTGTCCCTGAAAGAGAAATCGTTAATAATTCCCGTCAGCTTATGACTTTGGGCAACAAGATTGTTTATGCAGATGACCCTGA
>URVP01000035.1 GCA_900551345.1 uncultured Eubacteriales bacterium | reverse complement strand
ACATATGACAAGATATTCTGATTTAGTTCTTGCTAAACTTCGTGCAGGACTGGCAACACAGGATAACTATATATTTAACACCAACTATGAAGGTGACGCCGCTGCGGGCAGCGTTAAAATCCCCGTCAGAAACACTGAAGTGGCAGTAAGTGATTATGACGCTGCAACAGGTATTGAAGGCACACCTGCCGGCACAACTTACGAAACACTTGCAATCGACAATGATAAGGCAGTTAACGAAATTATTGACGGTTACGACGCTGCATCAGTTCCCGACAACATTATTGCAGAGCGTCTTGACAGTGCAGGCTATTCCATGGGGCTTACCATCGATACACAGAGTATTTCACTCCTTGAAACAGAAGGAACTGCATCGGAAGATACCGCACAGTGTACTGCCGAGGACATTTACACAAAGATTGTTGCTGCAAGAACTGAATTAAGTGAGAATCATGTGCCCACACAGGACAGATGGCTTATTGTATCGCCGGAAATTTACGGAAAACTGCTTCTTTCCAAAGAGTTTATCAGAGAAGGAGACCTTTCACAGGAACTTCTTGAATCGGGAGCAGTAGGTAAAGTGGCAGGTTTTGCCGTTTATGAAAGCTCATCGCTTGGTGAAAACACTGAATTTATTGCAGGTCATCCCAACTGGTGCCACAGGGTTATGGATTGGAAGGTTGAACCGACTATCTGTGACCTTAACGGCTCTGCAAACTTTGTAGGCGCTTCTGCGGTTAAGGGCAGAATGGTGTACGGTCTTAAAATTTCAAAGCCGGAAACCGTTTATGTCAAGAAGTTTGTATAAAGCGGTGATATATCAACATGGATATAAACTATTATTTTTATACCGAGCATTTCGGCGGAGACATACTCTCCGCCGACCTCTTCCCCTCTTATGCACAAAAAGCTTTGATGTATCTTAATTCCATAACCTTTAATCAAGCAGGTAAAAATATAGACAGCAACATTGGATGTGCCATATGTGACATAGCTGAGCTATATTACAAAGAGGATAAAACGGGCGGAATAACTCATGAAACGGTAGACGGATATTCCGTAACGAGATCATATGACGAAACATTTAACGAAAGGCTGTCAAGCACGGCTCAGCTTTATTTAAGTTGCAGCGGTCTTTTATACAGAGGCGGTGTTTATGGTATTTAACAGCAAAGTTACCATATACAAAAGAAATCTTAGCCATGACGGTATCTCATGGGAAAAGGAAGAATTTGATGCATGCATTTACAAAAAAAACGGAATTGATCTCACCGCCGCAAATGACAGCACAAATAATTATATTATAATACGCATTTTAAGTGATACCGGCATATGCAAGCCGGGAGACAGAGTCGCAATCGGCTCATATGAAACATCTATGCCTGCCGAGGATGCATATGTAATAACTGCTGTTACGGAAAACTTCAAGGGCAGCAGGGAAATGCACCATGTTAAGATTCAAGCAGAATAAAGGGGAGATTCAAATGACGGGAGTTATAAAACAGTTACTCCAAGGCTTTTCTCCTTTTTCGGACAAATATATTGCACAAGGGGTGCTTCCGTCACAGACGGACACATACAGCATTATACCGGACGGATATGACAGCCTTGTAAAAAAGTATACCGACGGAAGAGAGATAAGGCGGTTTCGTTTTAAAATCAGCGGTCTTATGATCGAAGGCAAAGAGGACAGCGGAGATAATTACGGTTTTATGCAGGAGGCGGCAGATTTTCTTAAATCTCTTGAAAATCCCATGCCGGGTATTATTGGTTTTGAACAGGTGAGCGCACCTATAACGGAAAAGCGCAGCTCCTCCTCCGCTGTTTATTCCTTTAAAGCTGATATTATCTACATAACCGGAGTTAATCAGGTATAAAGGTGCGAAGTTAACTGCACTGAAATACACAAGCAGGTTGACTGCGGATAAAATATATAAAAAACAAATAAAAAGGAGAGTGTAATCGTGGAAAAGCTTGTTAAACGATGCGAAAAGGTTGCATATTACGGGGTTCCCGATTCTTCAGACGGCTACATATACACAAAAATGACAGGCTTTACCGAAATGACGGTAACAAAAAACGCAAGTGAATACAGCAGACAGTACATTGACGAAGAATTCAGCCAGACGGACATTACGGGATACAGCACATCGGTAAGCTATGAATTTGACAGATATAAGGACAACCCGGTACATGATGACATCATTTCCATAACGGACAGTGAACTCATCGGAACAGATGCAGTAAGACCTATTATCATGGTAGACATGACCGATTCAGATGCTGAAGGCAACAGTTACGGTGCCGTTATGCGTAACTTTGCGATCATTCCTGACAGCGAGGGCGGCAGCAACGACGCATACACATACAGCGGAACTTTTAAGGTAAAGGGCAGCCGTGTTACGGGAAAAGCGGTAATTTCCGAGGACGGGCAGACCATTACATTTACCGAAGATTGATGAACATACTGACAAGTCCGCTGCCGGACTGTATTATATGGAAAGGAAAAGCATACAAGCTGAACACAGACTTTAGGATATGGCTTAAGTTTGAAGGCATCATGCAAGACAGCAGCCTTTCGGCAGCGGAAAAGACACGAATAATCCGGGATATATGCTTTGCAGAGCCGCCCCCTGACGGGGCGGCTTTGGAAGCACTCAACGATTTTTACATGTGTGGTCATACACAAAAGGGCAAAGATGCGGGTAAAAACAAGCCGATAGTATCTTTTGAGCAGGATGCAGAATACATATATGCGGCGTTTTATTCACAATACGGAATTGACCTTGCACAGTCAAATCTTCACTGGTATAAATTCCATGCTCTTTTTACCGGACTGGGTGAAGAAAATATGATAGTAAAGATTATGCACTTCAGAGGAATGGACATATCGCGGATTAAGGATAAAAATCAAAAGGCATTTTACCGCAAAATGAAACGAATATACAGAATAAAGGGTGAAAATATATCTGCCGGCGAAATGCTGGAGAGTCTGTTTAACGGAGGAGGCGACGACAAATGAATGATCAGGAGCTTTCAAATTTTCTGGCTAAACTGATAGATGAAGCAATAGAAAATGCAAAAAAAGCCGGGAAAATTTCTTCTTATTCCAGAATCACATATGACGAACTGGGTCAACCGCTGGTTGACGGTATAAAGATAGCTATAAATGATGCAAAAAACGGAATGCTGGACACCTTTAACACACTTTTAAAAGAGCTGACATACAAACGCGACTTTATGATCATAGAGGAATCGGAATACTATGCTCAGCTTGAATGGCTGCGGGACAACTATCTTATAAAAGGCAGCAGTGACTGGTGGAAATACACTGCTCAGATAATTGAATATGAACAATCGCTTACACTTACAGAACAGGAAGAGGCAGAACTTAGGCAGGAGATACTGGATAAGTCTCTTGCAGCCAAAGAAAAATACTATGAAAGTGTTGTAGAGGCACAGACAAAATATGCAAACAAGCTTAAACAATATGGAGACCAATTCTTTGCCATTAGAAATGTGAGCGTATCGGATAAGACAGACGGCGTTGAAGCAAGGGCAGTACTTACCAACTACCAGGCATACACTAACAGAATAAAAAAATATCAGCAGGAAATGGAAGAACTTAAAGCAAGAGGGATAGTTCCTGAAGACTTGCTGCACGAAATCACCTCGATGGGAGTTGACGAGGGACTGGAATATTTGACTCTGTTAAATAAAACATCAGACGAGGCATTAAAACAGTATATAGCCGACCGTGAAGAATATTTAAAACTGTGTGAAAGCATAGCGGCAGACACAATTGGCTATCAAGCTTCTCCCGAGGCTCTGGATACCTTTACTAAAACAATGGAATCAATTTTTGATAAGGCGGGGCTTGTACTGCCGGAAAATTTCTACAACCTTGGAGAGACAGGCGCAAGTGATTTCGGAGAAGGCTTTATGGGCGGACTGAAAACCATTCAAGATCAGATTACCCAAGGATTTACCGAAGGCTTTAAAAGCAGTCTTGAAGAAGCTGCACAGGTTATAAGTGACACATATGCTCAGGTTACGCTTAATATGGGGTCACAACTGGGAAACAGCGTTACAAACAACATAAACAACAGTTTTACTGTAGGCAGTGCAAAACAAAGCTCTGCCGAACAGATAAGCGCCTGGAGGAACGCACAGAATCTGGAAAGACTCAGAGGAATAATGTAGTACGGTGCATGTTGGCACCGTATTACATTACAATTGCCGTAAAAAAGGAGGTATTTATATGTGGATCAGCTTTGAAAACGAGCTGGGAGTCATACGCATGACAGGCGGCGGCGAAAGCACATGGCGTCTGATAGCTGCAGAAGGTCTGGAGCCGGTTCAGTACGACGCAGAAACAGTGCGAATGAGCGGACGGGAAGGACAGACGACCTCTTCTCTTTCTTCCCTGGCAAGAACAATATCACTTAAAGGAGACATCGCTGTAAATAACAGTTCACAAGTTCTTTCAAAGGCAGCGGAAATTTTAAGCAGAAATGGATATCTTAAAATTTCAAAAGATACTAAGAAAAGAAAGATACCTGCAAGATGCACAGCTTTTTTGCCGGAACGGGATTATGGCGGAGTACGGAGTTTTGTAATGCAATTTATATGTGATGACCCGTTTTTTACCGACTTTGAAAGCAAGGAAGAATACATAAGAACCGTTGAAAAATTACTGTATGGAGGTTTTACATTAGGAGAAGGCATATATTTTTCTCTCGGAAGCTCATCTGCAGTTGTAAATAACATGGGCACAAGATATGCCGAGCCGATTATAGAAATAACAAATGATCTATCTAACATGGCAGGAAACACAATCACCATACGCAATGAGACGGCAGAACAAACACTTATTATAAACGCAAAGCTGAGCGGAGAGGACAGACTTGTAATTGACATACCGCAAAGAAAAATTCTGCTAAATGATACTGAAAGGCTGGATATGTTGTCAGAGAAAAGTTTTTTAAGCAGTTTTTATCTGCTAAGCGGAAAGAACTTAATAAGTGTTGACACAGGAAGCAATTCGGATAGGCTTACGGTCAAATGCATATTTGATAACCGGTATATCGAAGCGATGGTATGAAACCCTGAAAGGAACGAGATGGAATAAATTATGAGAGAAGACATAAGGATATATGATTTTGACTTTAACCTTATTTATATTATAAGCGACTGGATAAGTGTTAACTGGGAGCTTTATTACAACAAAGCCGGTACTTTTGAACTTCATTTACCCCTTTATTCAGGGATTATTAAGGCACTGACCGAAAACATGTATCTTGTGGCAGTACAAGGAGAAAAGCAAGCAATAATTACCGGAAAAATGTTCAGCGATGACATAGCCGTATATGGAAGAACACCCAATTGGATTCTCAGCAAAAGGATAATAACTCCTTTTGAAACAGTTTCTACAACTAATTACGAAGTTTTAATCCGCAGCAAGCTTTCGGAAATTTTCGACTCATCTGATAACTTCGTTCTGGCTACCCCGCTTGCAGATTTTGAATCATTTGAAGAGTATGAGCTGAATAGTGCTAAGGACGCTCTAACATTTACCTGTGAATGTCTTGAAAAGGAACAGGCAGGAAACAAAGTAACATTTTTGCCGATAGAGCACAAATGGGAATTTGAGATATACCGCGGTGAAGAAAAAAGCATTATATTGTCCGAAGCGAATAAAAATGCTTACACGCCCAAATATACCGAGGACATATTGGAACTTAGCAACGGTTTATATTTTAAAGATAAAGAAAGTGATACATACTCATCTTTTAATTCTGACAAAAAAGGAATTTACAGATGGTATACGCTGGGTACATCAGACAACGCCGTTGATGCAAAGCAAGAGCTGAACAAAAAGAAAATCAACCGTACACTTACTTTTGAAACAGCTCAAATACTCCACGGAAGGGATTACAGACTGGGAGATATAATGTATGTAGAAACAGATTTTGGTGAATACAAGATAAGAAAACAGCAAAGGGTTGCCGGGGTAAGGATATGGAATGAACCATTAAATAGCGGTGAGAGTCCTGTCTTTGAAAACAAGGAGAGTGATTAAATGTCAATTAATTATGATTTTACACCTGAAAAATATTACGAGGTTTCTGCACTTAATATGCTTTTAGGTTGTTTCACAGACAGCGGCTGTATTGAAATGAATGACTTAAAGGTAGTATGCAACGATGCAGGGGCAGTAGTATCGGAAGGCGCATGTATACTTCCGGACAAAAAGGTTATCAAAGTGCCAAAAGGCGGTTATATCATTAACTTTAATTTTAATGAAGGTTATATTTTTATAAATAACGGTCAGATATGCGCAGGAGATATTCCACAGGATACGTCAGAGGACTTCTTCATCCTTGCACATATATTTGATGGAAAGACAGAAGACCTTAGAAAAAGGGCTTGTATTCATACTGAGGAGGGATAAAACGAATGAGCTACAGCATTGATTTTGTAAACAATGAGAAATACGGAGCAGATGATGTTAACGGAATAAGAGCATTGATAATGACAGAAGGAATAATAAAAACCGGTGAGACTGACTGTCTTGTAACACTTGCTCAAAGCAGCATAGAGATAGCTCCCGGTCAGGCTTTATTTGATGACGGATGCAGAATCGAAGTAACGGAAAAAGAAACCTTAAGCCATAACGGAAGTGACTGCTATGTATTTTTTGACCGCAATTATTCGGGAGATCCCAAGCCGAAAGCAGGGGACACACTTCCCGACGGCTGTGTTCCTCTTGCGAGAATATCAGGAGGTGAACTGACAGATTTAAGAAATTTTTCCTGTCTTAGAGTTCCTTCAATGCAAAAAAACAGATACGACTCAAAAGAATTTACGCTGAATTTTGATTTGCCCAACCCTGAACAGGCAGTTATTTCCATTACTTTTGAGAACAGATCAGAAATTAAATACATGATATTGGAAAACACATACAATCAAAAAACCACAAAACTATTTTTTAATTATGAGGATAAATATGTATTTGGTTTTGATGATAAATATCAGGTATATATATCAACCGACCAAAAGATAAATCTATATGCTTTATCAACCTCAATAACTGTTAATAATCAAGGCAACACGCTTACATTTAATACAAGCTGTCCGTCCCGATTAAATTTAGGCATCTTTAAAGTCACCATACTATAAGGAGGGAAAAATATGATCTATGAAATAAAATTAAAAGAAAAGGGAGATTTTACCTCATATTGTCCAAGACCTCTCATCCCCTCTGATGTAAGAGCATATAAGGTGATAATAAAAACAGACCGGTCCCTTGAAGGGTGCAGCATGTTGGCAACAGCCATAAGAAGCGACGGCCAGGTTATAACCGACATTGGTGAAGTGTATGACGGATACGCCGAATATACTCTTGCAAACAATATGTATGCTGTTTCAGGAGAGATGCGTCTTTTACTTACCATAAATGACTATGACGGAGCAGGTCTGACAGTTAAGGAGATCATTTTCACCGTAGCAGACGAAACGGAGAATGAAGCTATTGACGGCGATGACAGACTTCCTGTACTCAATACTCTTATTGACAGGTGCAATAATATTTTAAATGACTGTAAAAGCCTTGGCGAAAGCTACGGAGGTTTGGTTGATTCATATGTCAACCTATTAAATCCCGAATTGATAACGGTCGATAACGGGTTTGCAAGCATCGAAATTAAAGGACTGGAAAAAGGGTCTGCTTATTGTTTCAATTTCCAAAACTGGGGCGGCGTACAAGGAATTACCGAAAGCGGAACATATGAAGTGCTTTCCGTAGAGGGTACTGAATACGGGCGTCTTATACCTGCGGAATCCATGGCGAATTATACAGGCGTAAAAATCACTTGGGCGTGGAACAGATATAAAACAGGCTTAATGTTTTTAAAAGGCACAGAAATGCCAAAATATTTCAAGCCATACGGTTTTTATAATTTTATAAATGATGAATTGCTGCAAAGTGTACGAGAAGATATTCCGAGCAATAAGATTATAGACCTAACAATTGACGCCAATGCAAAGACTTATCCTTATGCAAACAAAATATGCAAAATGACGATTGACAAAGACTTTACCTTTATGTTGCCAAATCCTGTAAATGATAATTTTTCTCAAATTCTCATACAAGCTAATATTACACAACCCGTTTCCATAGACTGGGGTACTACACACTTTTTCGGTAAGGAAGTACCAACAGTTGAAGTCGGAACATATAACTTTATATTCGAGCGGGACGGAGCTAACTGGTATGCAGGAGTAATAGAAAAGGGCGTGGCAGAATAATGAATATATTTTCAAAACAGTTTTTGATGAATGCAAAGACATCTATATTACCGTCTGAATATCGACAAGCGGAATATTTGGAGGGAACAGGAACACAATGGATTGATACGGATATTCATACAGACCAAGATACAGGATTTTATTTGGATGCTTCTCTTAGTGAGGTAATATACCCTACAGCCACTCAATCGGCAAACATGTTATGCGGTCAGTTTAACGCTAACTACAATGTGGGTTATGTAAACAGCGATACAAATAAGTATATTATATTTGGACATCCGAAAGGTGAAAATAATAAGTTCTATGTTACTGCTGATACAGAAAGGCATACTTATCAAGACAACTATCTAAATAATCGTAAATACATTTATGATGATATGGAATTGGATATATCACCTGTAACATTTACAAACGGTTTTGGTTTCTGTATTTTCAGAACAACAAACCGGCAGGACGGCAGGTATTGGACACCTCCAATAAAAGCAAAAATATACAGGCTAAAGATGTCACAAGGCGATACTATAACACATGACTTTTATCCGGCGGTCAGAAAATCAGACGGGGAAGCTGGATTGTATGATATTACAACAGATATTTTTTACACCAATTCAGGTTCAGGAGAATTTATAACAGGCTGATAAAAAGGAGGCATAAAGATGTTTTACAAATTCATAAACAGTCACAAAATAGAAAAAGCACCGCAAAACGGAATTATAACAATTGACATGGAAAACGATGACGGTGAGGTGGTTGAAGTTCAAACGGGTGTATCAAATATTCCCATCGCATTTGAAAAGGATAGCACACTTGCAAACAAAAATGCATATTATATTCTTATAGAGGAGGAAGTCCCCGAATATGATGAGACGATGCAATATATTGACTATGAGTATATTCTTGAAAACAACACCATTTACAAGAGATATACGGTTAAGGATATAGAAACCACAGATGATATTACTGATGGGGTGACTGAATGAACGAAATATTGATTCAGACATACACAGTTGCTCTTCCTATTCTACTCACATACATTGTATGGCTTTTAAAAAGACAAAAAAGAGACAGAGCAGCGAACAGCAAAGGCACAATGCTACTACTCCGTGTTCAATTGATTGATTATCACGACAAATACATGGAAAAAGGTGAGATTCCTTCGTATGCTTATGAAAACTTCTGCGAAATGTACCGTGCCTATCACAAATTGGGCGGAAACGGTATGGTAACTAAAATGCATGCAGAAATTGAGAAACTTCATTTAAAAAGAAAGACTACAAAAGATATAGAGTTAGGAGGCAAAAAGCATGACAATTAACTGGGTGGTACGATTTAAAAACCCCATATTTTGGAAAAATATTGCATTAGCAATAGTTGCCCCTACACTTGCATATATGGGGGTAAATTGGGAAAGTGTTACCACTTGGGTTGCCTTATTTAATCTATTTAAACAGGCAGCCCTAAATCCCGTTACCGTTGTCTGTATACTGAGTTCTGTGTGGAATGCTATAAATGACCCGACAACAGCCGGGTATTCAGACAGCGTTCAGGCAATGGGTTATACAAAACCTAAGGAATGATTATATGAATTTGAAAAAGCTGATATTGACAAATAATGATTGCTACAAAGCAGGAAAGAAAATTACACCCAAAGGTATAATGATACACTCAACCGGAGCAAACAATCCGAACCTGAAAAGATACATTGCACCTGATGACGGACTGTTGGGAGTAAACATCAATAACAATGATTGGAACAGGTCGGGAACAGAGGCGTGTGTTCATGCATTTATAGGCAAACTTGCAGACGGAAGCATCGCAACTTATCAGACACTACCATGGGATCACAGAGGATGGCATGCAGGTGGAGATGCTAACAACACCCATATATCATTTGAAATATGCGAGGACGGACTGACAGACAAAGAGTATTTCAACAAGGTATATAAGGAAGCTGTAGAGCTTTGTGTATATCTTTGCAAAAAATACGGACTCACAGAAAAAAACATCATTTGTCATTCGGAAGGATATGCCAAAGGGATAGCCTCAAATCACGGAGATGTTATGCACTGGTTTCCCAAACATGGCAAAAGCATGGACACATTCAGAGCAGATGTTAAATCATTACTGGAGGGAGATAACATGAGTAAATTTACGGATATAAAAGGACATTATGCCGAAAAGCACATTGAAAAATTGGAAGCTTACGGCATTGTAAACGGTGACGGCAACGGGAAATTCAATCCGGATCAGCAAATAACAAGAGCTGATGCTGCTATTATGATTGCAAATGCCTTGAATGTTTTGGGAAAGTGAATAATATTATGTAATAAAGTCAATAATACTCATGTGAAAGGAGGTTATTGACTTATGAACAGCAAAAACAATCAGAACAATAATTCCAACAACCAGAACAACCAGAATAACAATAATCAGCAGCAGAACAAGCAGAACAGCAAACAGAATAACAAAAACAACTAATTACTTCGCAGAAAAGAATGCCTGTCCCCATATGGAGACAGGTTCTCTTTTTATCAGGATATTTTTTCGGCTCTATAATAAATGTTGGTGTAAACGGATAGGGTCTACAAAAAAGATTTAAAAAAAGTAGAGCATATTCGGAAA
>URVP01000034.1 GCA_900551345.1 uncultured Eubacteriales bacterium | reverse complement strand
ATAGATAATAAAAGCGGGTTGAATGCCAATGAACAATTGGCAAATATTTATCATGTAATTCCCGGTCTTATAAAACAAAAGGAAAAAATCTATACATCATTATGCTCTCAGCTCCGTAAAAACGGCATAGAAGATGTATCATACAGCGATCTAAAGTCCCATGAAATTAAATATATAGAAAAGTATTTTAAAAACAACATACTTCCGGTGTTATCGCCTCAAATAGTAGACAACAGACATCCTACACCGCACTTTCAAAACAAATTGTTATATGTAGCGTCACTTCTTACCAACAAAAACGGCAAAGAATCAATTGCTTTTATTCCGATTCCGGAAGTTTTGCCAAAAGTTATTATGTTAAATGATAGCGGAAGATTTATAAGGACGGAAAATGTAGTTCTGCACTGGGCCCCTACTTTCTATAATCATTATAATCACAAGCAATCATGTATTATATCCATTACAAGAAATGCCGATGTAAGATTTGATTCGGAAAAATTTGAAGATGTAGAAGATGATTTTAGGTCTCATGTGAAAAAGCTTCTAAAAAAAAGAGCTCTTCTTGATATAATGAGATTGGAAATAAACAGCACAATCTCTGATAATTTTATGAAGCAGCTTGTTAAAATAATACATGTTCAAAGCCATCAGATTTATACGGACACAACCCCTTTGAACATGAAATATGTTTTCGACCTTATAAAAAATCTGCCTGAGAAAGTAAGTATGCCCCTGTCATATGAACCATACACTCCAAAATCACCTTTGGATTTGGATATGAATTCTTCAATGATAGAACAAATAAGGCAAAAAGATCGTTTCTTATTTTTTCCATTTGATTCGGTTGATCCCTTTATAAAACTTTTAAATGAGGCCGCTGACAGAAAAGATGTTGTATCCATCAAAATAACTATTTATCGCCTTGCATCTTCTTCTAAAATAGTAAGAGCATTATGCCGTGCTGCAGAAAACGGAAAAGAAGTAATCGCAATGATGGAACTCCGTGCTCGTTTTGACGAAGAAAATAATATTGCATGGTCAAAAATGCTGGAAGAAGCGGGTTGTAAAGTTATTTACGGAATAGAAAATTATAAATGCCACAGTAAAATATGCCTTATAACTTTAAAAGGCAAGGAAAAGTATAGGTATATTACGCAAATCGGTACCGGCAATTATAACGAAAAAACAAACGCAATGTATACAGATATAAGCATAATGACCGCCAATGATAAAATCGGTGCAGACGGCACAGAATTTTTCCGTAATATGCTTATGGGAAATCTTGACGGTAAATACACTGACTTGCTTGTTGCACCGTTTGGAATGAAAGACAAAATCAGTAAACTTATTGACGAAGAAATAGCCAAAGGGAAAGATGGATATATTTGCATCAAAGTAAATTCAGTAAGTGAGCGTGATATTATAGACAAGCTGGCACAGGCGTCAAAAGCAGGAGTTACCGTAGAAATGATTGTTCGGGGTATATGCTGCATACGCCCGGGGATAAAAAGGCAAACGGACAATATATCGGTAACAAGCATCGTAGGCAGGTACTTAGAGCATGCAAGGATTTATTGTTTCGGAAAAAATGATGATGCAAAGTTTTACATATCATCTGCCGATTTGATGACAAGAAATCTTTGCCACAGAGTTGAAATTGCATGTCCCATTTATGACAAATCTATCAAAAACGCACTATCATGTATTTTGTCTATTCAGCTTGCGGATACAGCAAAAGCAAGTTTTATACAACCTGACGGTTCATATGAAAGAAAAAAAGAGGACCATTTGGCACTTTGCGACAGTCAGCAAGATTTTATGGATAATACCTTGCATCAAATGAACTTCGCTCCGAAAAAGCAACATATATTTGCCGATGTATTCAAGTTTTTGACAAATAAAAGAAAATAATTTATCGTATGTAAGCTATATGTTACACACCTTTTCATATTATAAAAAACCGTGAAAGTCAATATTGACCTTCACGGTTTTTTTATTTACACCTAAGATTTTATTCGGCTGTATATTGCATTGTGTAAGACTCATAAAGAGGTTTTAATGAATCTATTGAATCAAGTGCAAATATCTTTGCATAGCTTATTGCCTTATCAGTGTTAATATCAACTGTTGTTTCGGAAGGAGAAACAGTAGCAACCTTAACCAACATATCATCAGCATCATACAGAGCTATTATCAATTTATCATTCTGATAAGTGATGTCTGTATTATCTGTAATATAACCTAAATCATTATATGTGTATGATACCGTATAACCTGTTTCATTAGCAGTAACAGCATCAATACGCACTCCGTAATATTTTAATGTCATTCTTGAAGAGTTGAAGCTGGCTGCGAAAGCATCTTCATATCCTGTTGAGTTTGCAGGCACATATACAAATCCATTCGCTTTATCACGAATGCCTTAGTTCGTTCCCATTTGCGGAGCATTCTTTCCTTCAAAAACAAAATATTTAACCGAATTAGACTGAAAAGCGTAATTGCCTATATTAGTAACAGTTTCAGGAATTACAAATCCGGCAGTTGATGACCACTGGAAGCATGAATCGCCAATGCTTGTTATACCTGTAAAATCAAATTTTTCAAATGTAGTTTTACCGAAAGCTGACTTTCCAAGAGATGTAACTGTATCAGGATATTCCAGCACTTTAAGTTTTGTACATTCATTAAACATACCTTCAGGAATTTCAGTTAACCCTTCGGAATATATATACGCACTTTCTAAACCAGAACATCTGTAAAAAATGCTTACCCCAAGTTCATTGGCGCTTTTAGGAACAACAATGGTTTGAAGAAGGGAACATTGAGCAAATGCATTACCATCAATTTGGGTTACAGTTTGCGGAAGGTCACAAGAAATCATTTGACCGCATCCACGAAATGCCGCCCATGCTATACTGGTTATTCCATCATACATTTTAACCGACTGTATGGTCTTTTTGTTTTCAGCAGGTTTATTACAAGCAACTACAGAATAAGTAGTCTGATCATCAACCTGTACAAACGAAGGAACAATTACATCGTCAAGAGTTGTTTCGCAGTTGTCGGTGTAACTGGTCCATGTGAGGTTACTTCCGCTAAGCGAGAAGGTAAGAGTCCAGCTATCAGGAACAGAAGAACCGTCAACATCAACATTTCCTTTTGAATATGTAAGTGTTTTTGCACCGGCATCCCATGTCCAGTCCGTACCGTCACATATCGCTGTGTATGTGTTTCCGTCTATTACTTCTTGAGCATTAGCAGAAACTGCAAACACACAAACTATTAACACTGATAACAGTGTTAAAGATAACATAAATTTTTTCATTGTATTTTCCTTCCATGTTTATCATATACTAGATTGTTTATCAAAATTATACCTTTGTCAAGTTGATACTTATTTATATTTTAATTAGGCTTGTAATCATTTATATTAAGTTCGCCTTCAAGGTTTTCCATATTTTTTAGAGCAATCTTTTTGCCCGCCTTTGGAAAATAAGTAATACGCAAATTTGTACAGCCATATGGTACAAGAGTTAAATCCATTTCCTCCGTAACGGATTGTTTATCACCAAACGGCTCAAATGTACGCATAGGATAGGGGGCACAAAGGAAAGGAGCTCTATAGCCTTTAAGATGAAGTTTTATATAAGGGTTGCTCCATGCATACCCATCCGGCTCGATCTCTTCAACAACAATATCATCCGGCTTAAGGCCCTCATTCAACGCAACATTCCATGTGGTTTTAAACTTACGAAGTCCAAGCACCTCATGAAAATCATATGATTTTGGCTCATCATATTGAGGCATTACATTGTACCAGCTCCACCCTTCGGGAAGCGGGGTTGCCGGTCTGCCTTGTATGGGGATCCAATTTTCTGCAATATGCAATGAAAAAACCAATGCTCCGTATTTAAACGCCATGAGGTATTTCCTACCTGCATCCGTATCATCAATTTTCACAATTTCTATTTCCGCTTTAAAGGTTACTTCAAGAAAATCCCCATCTTGCCAGCTTCTATGCACACACAAGTATTCTGATTCAGATTGCACCGCATTAACTTCTTCGCTGTTAACAGTGATCGAATATCCTTTTGCCCATTGAGGAACTCGCAGATTTACAGAGAATGTTTTAGCCGAATGTATATGAAACTTAACCGTATTTCTAAAAGGGTACAAAGTCTCTTCGGTAAGATGTATATCTTTATATCGTAATTCACAGGGACCATACGCAACAGCATATATATTATCCTCATGGTCACGAAGAATCATGCCTCTTACAAACTCCGGCAAAACAGCAACAGAATTCACAGGACAGCATGCAACAGGATAACATGGAGCATAAACCTGCATATCTCCTACCGCATTTGATGAAGACTCCGTTGCGTAAATCTGATTAGGAGCACTAAGATACGCAATCGCTTTTTCATCTTTCTTTCTGGCGCCCTGAACTCCGTTATAAAACATCGTTTCCATATAATCTCCATAAATAGGTTTTCCCGTAATATAACTCATATATGAATAAGTTATATTAAAAAAAGTATAGCTGCAACATTCTGTTTCATTAATAGAACTTACAGGCCCCAAATATTCTGTCACGCAAACAGGACTGCCCGTAAGTTGAACACATTTTTGCTGCATCAGATTTAATATATTCTCTGTAGCATAAAGATACTTCTCCTTTCCTGTTACTGTATATAAAAGAGCAGGCAGTCTCGCTTGTGTTCCAAGCCCCGCTGTATGATTGGAATTATACTCCAAATCGGGAGCGGAAAAGGCTTTATACGAAGTGTTAAATATATCATGTTCACACACATATTCGGCATACTCTTCAGCAAACTTTATTAAGGCTTCGTCTTCTGTGTAATAATAACAAAACACAAGAACTTCAATAATAAGCGGTCCGCAGCATACTGTTTTACTGTCTTTCCAATTGTCACAAAACCAGAGCATACATCTGTGCACAGCTTCAAGCACATCCTTGCGTCCGGTTGCTTCATAAAACGCGATGAGTGCACGCATCCCGCATGAGGTGCCAAAAGCATTGTAATCTTCGTAAATTCTAGCGTCGTCTTCGTAATATGTACCCAGATATCCATCCTCTCTTTGATTTTTAAGCATTGAATCTACCCAACCGGTTGCCTTTTTAATAAGGTCTTCATCATTAAGAGTAAAAGCCAGCTCTATAAGACCGGTTCAATAATTTCCGGAAATTTCCGCTCCCCAGCCCGATTGGTCTCCATTTCCCCATTGGGGTACATAAGTTTTGTTTACATACGGATTGGCAATCATTCCGGGTTCCAATTCATCTAAATGTCCACCCATTCCGTTTTTACTGCACAAAAGCTGATCTTTTAAAAAACCACAAGGATTGATACATCCCAACGGAAATCTCTGAAGTTTTTGAAAGCACTTCACATTCATCCCTCCAAAAAAATTAAATAAGTATTTAACTTTTATAATTTGATTTAAATATTTTGTCTAGATTGGCAGAATTATAACAAACAGCAAATCATAATGCAATACAATAATGAAAATCTTAATAAATATTTTAACAGATGTTCACTGTCAAGATATTTTAGTATAAATAATAAGCAGCCGCTCAACAGCGACTGCTCATATTAAAAATTGTGTCTAGTTATTAACTAACATATCAATGCTTAATTTTATTGTCTCTTGCCTGCACAAAGTGAAAGTTTCCAATCAGAAATCTAATGTATCAATTGCTATAGGTGTAACAGTTACAAGGTCTTTCCAAACGAAAATTTTGACATTGTCTGCGCCTTCAGCAGTTTCAAAGATACAGCTTGTTGATTCAGGAGCAACCGTCTTAACAGCAACAAGATCATCCCCACTGTAAAGAGCCACCAGTACAACTGAATCTATATCTTCCTCTGCCAGTGAGACATTATATGAAACAGTATTTCCTTCAACACCGTTAATTTCTACTTTAGACGCCGGACTCGCTGAGCCGAAGAATTCAATGCCGTAAAATCCTATCCATTTGCCCTTTTCACTTTTTACATGTACCTTGATATACTGATATGATTCTTCAGAAGCTATTCCAAAGCTTCGCTCGCTCTCTTCATTTCCGTTCACATCTAGAAGAACAGTCCATCCTTCATCATTCCAAGCAAGGTTAGGATTATTTGAGCCGGACACTGTATAATCCACATTGTACATCGACTCCATCATTCTCGTCCTTATAGAGGAAAGGAAATACGGCTTATCAAAGGAAACCATAGCTACTATAGGGTTATTATCAACATCGTGTGACACAACGCTTTTATCTGCATTAGAGTCCACCTGTGTAAACCACAGTGCGGTTCTGCCGCTTCGGTTATCATATGCTGTCATCGGCGTTATTTCTACAATACCGTTATTTTTCGTTATAGAATAGGATGCGTCATACCATTTTGCGTATAGAATAATATCTCCTGTAATAGGCTCTGAATAAAAATCAAAAGGCTGAGTGCATTCCTGATCTTTATACCATCCGCCAAACACCATATTCTCCTTTTGCGGATTTTCCGGAGGCGTAGCAAGCAAGCCCTTTTCAACGCTGACGGGTTTTATCTCAGAGCCTCCCTGTGTGTTATATGTCACTGTGCAAACTTCTTCAAAAAATCTTGCATAAAGAGTGCAGGACTCGATCATTATGTCCGACGGTGACCAACTAGTTTGGAATGTGGGCTCATAATACCAGCCGGCAAACTCCTTGCCATCAACATTCACAGGATCTTTGTCCGGACCTGCAATCGCATTATTCTCAACTATGGTCTGTTTATAAAACTCCTCATCGCCATTCATAAATGTAATGGTAATATCCATGGGATTGCTCTGACCGAGTATGGCAATCTTAGGAATAGCCCACCAACTGTTTTTATGGCCTCCCAGGGTTTCAAGCTTTACAAATCTGTATCTTGAGCCTTCGGGGAAGGCGCAATCGGATACAACTCTGGTATCATTGTTTACCTCTGCAAGAACATCCCAGTCTTTCCCATTTTTAGATCCCGAAAAACGATATGACCCACACTGCTCATCAGTTAAAGCGTTTAACACTGCACCATAAAGGTCATAAGCATTATTAAGATCAATCGTAATTACTACATCTGAATTAATTAATACCTTATCATCATTAATATAGTTGTTTGGAAAACCGGGAGCGAACCAATTTCTTACTCTTGAAGCATAGTTGCCGCCACCTGTATATGTAATGTTAGTATCACGATTAAGGTCGTCAGTAACAACGATACCGGAAATTTCTACCCATTTTGCATACAGGTCACAGCTTTGGGTAACCTGGTCATTATCATACCAAAGCTGAGTAAACTCAGCGTCCTTATACCAGCCTGCAAAATACCAGCCATCCTTTTGAGGATATGCTGATGCGGGCAGAGTCGAGTTTGCTGCGCATTGAATGGTGTTCGTCCCACCCAAACCGTCAAAATTGTTAAGCGTGACGGTAAAATCCTCTGCATATACCGTGTTTAAAGATAATCCGCAAATACTTATTGTCATAGCAACAGCAAGTACTATAGATAAAAACTTTTTCATATTACATCCTCCGATCCTAATTATAATTAGATTATATATTTATATAAACAAAAAGTCAATATATTAAGGTGCTATAGTCACTAATTTTTCATTGGTGATCATACACTCCAATAATTAAAATGTTACCGGTTTACAAAATTTATTTTTAAAAAATAGAGTATTAATAAAAGTCCCGGACAAAGGCTTTTTATCCACTGTCCGGGTTTAATAATCTTTTATTCAAACTGTATCAGAGTTGATTACTCTGCAGCATTCATTTTTGCGTAGCAGCTGCTGCAATATACGGGTCTGTCCTCCTTGGGTTCAAAGGGAATGGTAGCTTCGCCGCCGCACTCAGCACATACGGATGTGTACATCTTTCTCTTAGCCCGAATGCTTTCCTTTTTAGCTATTCTGCATTCCTTGCAGCGCTGAGGCTCGTTTTCCAATCCTTTCTCTGCATAAAACTCCTGCTCCCCCGCTGTGAAAATAAAATCCTTTCCACAGTCCTTACATGTGATAGTTTTGTCTTCGTACATTTTTTCTCCACCTTTTTGTATTATTTTGCCCCCGTTCGGAATTGCACCGAAGCTTAACCGAGTTGAAATTAAAATAACAATGTTTAAAAAGGCGGGAAATCCCCTCGAGTATATGCAGATACCTTTTTAATTTTGCCGTTCGTTTATTATTTTCGGTTGTGATACGCCCTGTGGCCAAAGGCATTATTATTGCTCTTCTTGCATACATTTTTCTATTTTTTTCTTGATTCGTTGCAAAGCATTGTCTATGGATTTCATAGGTTTACCCATTTGTTCTGCTATAGCCGTATAAGATGTTCCACTTATATATTTTTCAAAAACCGTATACTCAAAACTACTGAGAGTTTCTTTTATAAGTTTTTGAAGAGTTTTTACATTTTCCTTACCAATATAAAGCTGTTCGGGATTTAAAACCGTTTCCAGATTATATAGACTTTCAAAACTGCGTTTTTCGTCATCTCCCACCGGGGCATTAAACGAAACATAAGAATTAAGCGGAGAGTGCTTTTTTCTGTTAGCCGTTTTTATAGCTGTAATAATCTGCCTTACAATGCACATTTCAGCAAAAGCTCTAAAAGATGCGTCGCTCTCAGGCTTGTAATCCCTCATTGCTTTATAAAATCCCAGCATACCTTCCTGAACCACATCTTCACCGTCAGCACCGATTAAAAAATATGGCCGAGCTTTTGCTCTTATAAGATTCTTATATTTTGTTACTAAGTATTCCGACGCTAAAGGCTCACCGCTGCGTATTAACTCTATCAGTTCATCATCTGACATCGCCTCAAGCTGCTTTATTGTATATTTATTTTTATTTTCCAATGATATACACCCTGAAAATATCTACCCCATAAGGCGGCTTAACGCCGCCTTAAAGCAGCAGCTAAATTATCTCTGTACTCTTCCTGATCCGTCGCCCTTCATAAGGTTTTGAACCTCGGACAAAGTTGCAAGGTTAAAGTCTCCTGAAATTGAGTGTTTAAGGCATGATGCTGCAACAGCAAACTCTATGCAATCCTGACTGCTTAATCCGCTGAGCATTGAATATATCAGACCGCCTCCGAAGGAATCTCCCCCACCAACACGATCAACAATGGTAATATTATATTTCTTGGAAAGATAGAACTGCTTTGTATCGTATAAAATAGCAGCCCAATTATTTTCTGAAGCAGAAATACTTTCACGAAGTGTAATTGCAACATACTTAAAACCAAACCTATCAACAAGCTGTTTGCAAACATCTTCATATCCGGCAGCAGATATTTTACCTGTATTAATATCTGTATCAGCAGCCTTTATTCCGAAAACACTGTCTGCATCCTCTTCATTAGCTATAAGCACATCAACATATGGCATAAGCTCTGCCATAACCTGACCAGCCTTTTCCTTTGACCAAAGTTTTTTGCGGTAATTAAGGTCACAGCTAATGGTTATGCCTTTTTCCTTCGCTTTTTTGCATGCCTCAAGACAAGCCTGTGCCATGCTGTCTGAAAGGGCAGGTGTAATTCCTGTAAAATGGAACCAATCTGCACCATCAAAAATGTTATCCCAATCAAAGTCAGAGGGCTGTGCTGTTGCAATAGATGAATTCGCTCTGTCATATACAACATTTGACGCTCTCTGAGATGCGCCCTTTTCAACAAAGTATATGCCAAGGCGGTCACCGCCTTTTACAATACTGCTTGTATCTACATTATATTTTCTCAGTTCACTCATACAAGCATTTCCGATAGGATTATCAGGCAGCTTGGTTACAAAAGAAGCGTGCATACCGTAATTAGCAAGAGATACGGCAACATTAGCCTCGCCGCCGCCATATACTGCATCAAAACTCTTAGCCTGTATAAATCTCTCATATCCGGGAGTCTGAAGGCGAAGCATGATTTCGCCGAAAGTAACTATTTTCTTCATAAATTAAAACACTGCCTTTCTATAAAGTTTGTATTATTAAAAGCTTCATTAAAAAGAGGCAGACCTGCTGTTTAAGGTCTGCCCCGAAAAATCAATTATCAGTTAAGAATAGTTTTTTCTGTTTCCTTATCAAACAGGTGTATCTTATTAGCATCTAAGCATACTTTAATTGTATCGCCGACTTTAGCGGTAGTTCTGGGATTAACTCTTGCAGTAAACTTTGTATTACCGGAAACAAGATAAAGATATGTCTCTGCACCCATAAGTTCGGTAACATCTACATATGAAGTAAGGATTGCATCCGGGAACTGAACAAAGAAGGACTCTTCGTCATGAATATGCTCAGGTCTGATTCCCATATAAACTTCTTTTCCGATATAAGGTGTAAGATCTGCATGTTTGCACTTGCCTTCGGGAAGAGTAATTCTATCGCCTTCTACTGCAAGTACGATCTGACCCTTATCATTCTTTTCAACAACAGCATTGAAGAAGTTCATCTGAGGGGAACCGATAAAGCCTGCAACGAACATGTTCTGAGGTGTTGAATAAAGCACCTGAGGAGATGCTACCTGCTGAATAAATCCATCTTTCATAACAACGATTCTTGTACCCATTGTCATAGCTTCTGTCTGGTCATGTGTAACATATATAATTGTTGTCTGGAGTTTTTTATGAAGCTTGCTTATTTCCGTTCTCATCTGAACTCTAAGCTTAGCATCCAGGTTTGAAAGCGGCTCGTCCATAAGGAATACTTTTGGTTCTCTGACAATGGCACGACCAAGTGCAACTCTCTGTCTTTGACCGCCTGAAAGAGCTTTCGGCTTTCTGTCAAGCAAGTGTTCAATATCAAGAATTTTTGCAGCCTCGTCAACTCTGCGTTCTATCTGGTCTTTAGGCATTTTACGAAGTTTAAGTGCAAATGCCATATTTTCAAAAACGGTCATATGCGGATAAAGAGCATAGTTCTGGAAAACCATTGCTATATCTCTGTCTTTCGGAGGTACTT
>URVP01000033.1 GCA_900551345.1 uncultured Eubacteriales bacterium | reverse complement strand
ACCTGGGACTGCTTAGCCGCTTTGTAGGTATGCTTACCGACTCAAGAAGCTTTATTTCCTATACCAGACATGAATACTTCCGCAGAATCCTTTGCAATCTTATAGGAGGCTGGGTAGAAAAAGGCGAATATCCCGAAGATTACGGTATGCTTGGCAAGATTGTTAAGGGAATTTGCTATGAAAACGCTGTAAAATATTTCAATTTTGAATAATAGAGCAATCTTTATCTTTGCATAATAAGAAAAGGTTTGAGCCTGTAAGACTCAAACCTTTTTTGTTACTTTCTGACTGTTTCGCCTGCTCCGATTTTAACTGTTTCATTATCCCATGAAATCCAGACCGGAATAGCTGAGGGGTTATGTACCATGCTCATATCTGCCGATATTTCAAGACGCCTCTGAGCAGTTATATAGTTGTAAATTTCAATGTTGGTTGCGTACCATATCTCATCTCTGCCGCTGAGCATATCGCATACCTGTTCAATAAGATCCCAGTTATTTTCCCTGTCAAACTCATAGCTGTGACCCCAGATGTAAAGAAGCTGGTGGTGGTCTTTGCGATCAATAAGCTCAAGAAATCTTTTAGAATCTTCGATAGCGTCATGATGATGACAGGTTGAATCCCAGTGGAGAAAATCAGAGGGAAGGCCGAAACCGTGATGTGCAACAGTAGTTCTTGAGTATACAACACCCAGATTTTTTATCTTTTCGATAATGGAGGGTGATGTCTCTCCGTAAGGGTAAGACATTCCTTTTACTATATATCCGCAGGCGTCCTCCAGATTTTTTCGGTCAGTCATAATCTGGTACACCAGTGCTTCATCGGGAATTTTACCGGGGAAGGGGTGAGTCAGCATATGCAGTGAGATTTCATGACCTTTATATGTATCTTTCAGCTCTTGTGCAGTTACTCTGTCCGGATGACCGAGAAATCCCGAATTGAGATGAAATGTTCCTTTAATACCGTATTTGTTGAATATTTCAATAAGCCGTCTGTCGTGTATTGTGCCGTCATCGTAACTCATTGTCACTATTTTTGATTTGCCGTCTTTGAATTTGTCGAATATAATCATTTTCATACCTCCGCTTATATATAGTTGAGAGTATTATACATCCTTTTATCTTTTTTTTCAAGCATTGAAATTATTTTTGTAATACTGTATACTGTTAAAAGGAAAGGACTGATATTATGCCGTTTTTAATAATTATTGTAGCTTTTATACTTATACGCCTTGGTGAGTTTGTTTCACTGTTTGCCAGGATAAGCTATTTTAAAAAAAGCGCTACAGACAAAAAAAGGGAAAAAGCTTTGCGGCTGTACCGTTTTGCGGTAAAGCTGGGCGGCTGTTCAAAGATGACAAAGATAAATTATGCATATCTTGCATTGCGTCACGGATATGTAGACGAGGCGGAGGAAATACTTGCAAAAGAACTGAGCACAGCGAGAAAACTCCCTGTTATTGTTGCTGCAAAATCCACCCTTGCTTTGGTATACTGGAAAAAGGGGGATATTGACAGTGCAATAATTTTTCTTGAAGAGGTTATATCCCATGGTGCAAATGCTACCGCTTACGGAAGTCTCGGTCATATGTATAACCTTAAAGGAGATATTAAAAAAGCACTTGAGTTTAATAAAAAAGCGATTGAATATGCACCGGATGACAATATTATAATGGATAATTACGGTACAAGCCTTTACCGCTCCGGAGATATAAAAGGTGCAAAAAAGGTGTATAAGCAGCTGGTGGAAAAGAACCCCACATTCCCCGAAGCATATGTGACTTATGCCCGTATATTGAAAGATGAGGGAAATAAAGGAGGAGCGGAAAAGATGCTTAAAAAGGCACTGGGCACAAACTTTACTTTTCTTACCACATTGACAAAAGAGGAAATCAGCAAGATGATTGATGATTTAAAATAATTTATCTGCGTATAAACAATTTAATTGAAAAAAGGGAACTGCTTTATGCGGTTCCCTTTGTTTGTTTTTAAAAGTAAAATTTATTCTTTATGAGAGTTTATATATGCCGCCTTTATTTCCTGTGGCATATTGTCGTTTGGCAGTTCTTTTAAATTTTCTTCACTGCCATCCTTTATTGCTGTGTCGTAATACCAACATTTGAATTTGAGCATATCTAAAACTTTTTGCATATTTTTAATTTCTTCTTCAACAAGAGTTTTTTGTTTAACAAAAAGTTCTTTACGCAGGGTATATGTTTTGGAGCCTTGAGTACACCACTCCATAAATTGTTTTATGTCTTTGATTTCCAGCCCTGATTTTTTCAAACATTCAATTATTTTTAACGCCTCTAATTCCGTGTCGGAAAATTTTCTTATTCCCGATTCTCGTTTCATTGTGGGAAATAAACCTTGTTTATCATAATAGCGAAGTGTTGAAATAGGCAATCCAAACATTTCCGATACTTGTCCTATAGTGTACATCTTATACCTCCTGTGCATAATTTAATGTTCTATGGCTATGTTGAAAAAATAAAAAAATTTTTTTAAAAAGTATTGACCTAAAGTTAGGTTTATGTTTTATAATGATTATAACATAAAAAAATAATATGGTCAACAGGGATAAAAAGAGGTGAAAAAATTATGAAAAAAAGTATTATGACTGTCTTAATAATTTGCATGCTGCTGTCCATTTGCACTTTGACGGGCTGCGCTGCTGAAATTAATGAACAGACAGCCACTGAAATTGTGCTGCAAATCGGCAGTCCCTTAATGACAGTAAACGGAACAGAAAAGGAAATCGACCCCGGCAAAGGGACAACTCCAATTATTGTAAATGAAAGAACACTGCTTCCTATTCGTACTGTAATTGAGGAACTCGGCGGAGCGGTAGATTGGAATGATGATACACAAGAAGTAAAACTTAAGTATAATAACAGCGAAATCACATTAAAAATAGGCAGCAATACTGCATATTTTAATGGAACTGAATATCTGCTTGGTACTGCTCCGGTAGTAATAAATGACCGTACAATGCTTCCTATTCGATTTATTGCAGAAAGCTTTGATTTCAATGTTATATGGAAGGAGGATAATCAAACGGTTACAATTATAAAAAGCGTTGAGCAAAATTCAGAAAATACCATGGGCTCAAATAATGACCGGACAAATAACATATTAAATATACAAGTCGGTGAAACCGTTTTAACTGCTCAGCTTGCGGATAATTCATCTGCCGAGGCTCTGAAAGAACTTTTGATGGATAAGCCTCTTACTATAAATATGAGCGATTATGGAAATTTTGAAAAGGTGGGCAGTATTGGTACAACCTTGCCGAGAAATGATGAACAAATAACAACAGAGCCGGGAGATTTGATTCTATATCAAGGCAATTCTTTTGTAATTTACTATGATACAAACTCATGGAGTTTTACAAGGCTTGGAAAAATAAACAATGCTACAAAAGAGGATTTAATAAAAATCCTTGGTACGGGTGATGTAACAGTCACTTTATCAATAGAGTAAAAGAGGAGGAATAAAAAATGAGTAAAAAATTAGTTGCGTATTTCAGTGCAAGCGGCAATACAGCAAAACTTGCAGGGACGCTTGCCAATGCTGTCGGTGCTGATTTGCACGAAATTAAGCCCAGCATACCTTATACATCCGATGACTTAAATTGGCAAAATAAAAACAGCCGCAGCAGTATTGAAATGAAGGATAAAGGCAGCCGACCCGCTATTCAAAATAAAGTTGATGGAATGGATGACTATGATACAGTATTTGTAGGTTTTCCTATTTGGTGGTACATTGCCCCGACTATTATTAACACATTCTTGGAACAGTACGACTTGTCAGGCAAAACAATTATTCCTTTTGCAACCTCAGGCAGCAGCGGTATGGGTGAAACAAACAAGTACCTTGAAAATTCCTGCAAGGGTGCAATATTGAAAGACGGGAAAAGATTCCGTCCCAATGCAAGCGAAGCAGAACTTTCCGCTTGGGTAAAAAGTTTAAATATTTAAGGGAGGCGTTTTATATGGCTAAAATTACACAAAACGCAGGTCGAAACGCTTTAGGCAAATTTGCCCCGGATTTTGCACATTTTAATGATGACATACTGTTTGGTGAAAACTGGAATAATCAAGACATCGATTTGAAAACCCGCTGTATTATTACCGTTGTCAGCCTTATGTCATCGGGAGTGACCGATTCTTCATTAAAATATCATCTTGAAAATGCAAAAAATGCCGGAGTAACAGAAAAAGAAATTGCAGCAATAATAACTCATTGTGCTTTTTATGCAGGGTGGCCTAAAGGATGGGCAGTTTTTAATATGGCAAAAGAGGTATGGAATGAGTCAAACTCTGCAAATGATGAAAAATCGGCACACGCCGCCAAAATGATTTTCCCTATCGGAGAGCCAAACACTGCTTTTGAAAAATATTTTACCGGTCAAAGTTATCTTGCACCGATTTCCACTTCACAGGCGGGAGTATATAATGTAACCTTTGAGCCAAAATGCAGAAATAATTGGCATATACACAAAGCTGATAAAGGCGGCGGTCAAATACTTATCTGTGTTGCCGGAAAAGGCTATTATCAAGAATGGGGCAATCCGCCTCAGATAATGCTGCCGGGAGATTGTATCAACATTCCTGTAGGAGTTAAGCATTGGCACGGAGCGGCACCTGACAGCTGGTTTTCACATCTTGCAATTGAAGTTCCCGGTGAAAATACCTCTAATGAATGGTTAGAGCCTGTTGATGATGAGCAGTACAGTAAACTATAAAATTAAAGGAGAATTAATATGCAAGAATTAAAATTATCAAATGAATGGGATAAGACATTCCCGAAATCCGAAAATGTAGACCATAAGAAAGTCACTTTTTATAACCGTTACGGAATAACACTTGCGGCAGATATGTATATACCAAAGAATGCAGAGGGAAAACTTCCGGCAATAGCAGTCAGCGGTCCTTTCGGTGCAGTTAAAGAACAGTCCTCAGGACTTTATGCTCAAACAATGGCAGAAAAAGGCTTTCTGACAATTGCTTTTGATCCTTCTTACACGGGTGAAAGCGGCGGCGAACCTCGATTTGTGGCATCTCCCGACATCAATACGGAGGATTTTTGCGCAGCAGTGGATTTCCTCTCCGTGCAGGACAATGCAGACCCTGAAAAAATCGGTATTATCGGTATTTGCGGTTGGGGCGGTATGGCGCTTAATGCTGCTGCAATAGATGTGAGGATTAAAGCAACCGTAGCATCAACCATGTATGATATGACCCGTGTTAATGCCAATGGATATTTTGACAGCGAAAACAGTGAGCAGGCACGCTACGAAAAACGCAAAAGCCTTGCATTGCAAAGAACGGAGGATTATAAAAACGGCAGTTATGCTTTAGCAGGCGGTGTTGTAGACCCGCTGCCTGAGGACGCGCCTCAGTTTGTAAAAGATTATTATGCTTATTACAAAACAGAGCGTGGCTATCACCCTCGCTCACTTAATTCAAATAACGGCTGGAATGTAACCTCGTCTCTATCCTTTATGAATATGCCCATATTGCAGTATAGTAGCGAAATTCGCTCTGCGGCACTTCTTATTCACGGGGAAAATGCACATTCATGCTACTTCAGCAAAGATGCTTATAAAAAACTAAAGGGAGATAACAAAGAATTGATGATTATTCCCGGTGCAAATCATACGGATTTGTATGACCAAACTGATATTATTCCTTTTGATAAACTTTGTGAGTTCTTCAACAAATACTTAAACGGAAAGAATAATTGATTATGACTTTTTTCGCTTCGGTGTTCAATTGCGAAAATAATCTTGATTTAATCCATGATTAAATTTATATTGTTTACGCACCATAGCAAAATAACAGAAAGATAAACTTAAACAAAGAGACAATATAAACTACCAATATTGTATGGCTTAATTACGCTTTTTCAGACGATATAAAAACCCTGTTTTCAAACGAAAGCAGGGTTTTTATGATAAGGATAATCATATTTATCTGATGGCGGAGGTCAGGTTTCGGAAGCTGAGATTTAAAAATTTTTAATTATTTTAAAAAAATTTAAAAATTCTCTTGACAAATAGAATTAGAATCGCTATAATAAATTTAGAATAATTCTAAAAACGAGATGGAGATTATGACTAAATACGAAAAACATATATATGATATTGTTAATGAATCTTGTTCTCATATGACGGCTGAACAGATCTATAAAATACTTAAAAAAGATTTCCCCAAGGTTGTACTGGCAACCGTCTATAATAATTTAAATAAATTATGCAGAGATGGTTTGGTTAGAAGAATTTCTGTTGAGGGAATGACTGATGTATATGACCGACTGGTCAAACATGACCATATCATTTGCCGAAAATGCGGTAAATTATCTGATATACAATTCGAGGACTTAACAGATTCTTTAAAAAAACAATTTGGTTCGGATTTTTTATCATATGATTTAAAAGTATTTTATATTTGTCCTGATTGTCAAAAAGAGAAATAGAAAAATAATTGATTAAAAATTAGTATTAATAAGCGCACATACGGGGGAAACCCGTAAATATAAATAAAAAGGAGAGATGAAAATGAGAAGTATCACAACTTTAGACTTGCAGTATGCACATCGTTTTTATGGATTTAAAGGGGAAGCGCAGTACCTTCACGGACATACGGGAGTTTTAACGATTGAAGTTGAAGATTCTGTTAATCCCGGCGTTAATATGGTTTTCCCATGTAATGAAATCCAAAAAACAGCATGGGATGTTTTAAAGAATTTTGACCATGCATTAATCTTGAGAGAAGATGACCCTTTGTTGCCGGCTATTTTAGATGTATATGAAAAACAAGGAATTAAGGATGGCGCTCCTAATAATGTTATGAAAGGCGCTGCTTTTAAAACTGAATTAGCTACTGCTTATCCCGATTGCCGTTTGGTTGTCACAAAAGAAACCATGACGGTTGAGGGAATGATTAAAATAGTTTACGATCTTTTGAAGGATAAACTCAATATTGTTAAGCTGACTTTTACAAGCGGCGTTAATGCGGCAACAGAGGACTTTGAACCGCATCTTAATGTAGAAAGATGTCCTTTGTGCGGTATTGCGCTGAATGAAAATGGCGTTTGCCCTAAATGTGGATACAAGAAAGCTTAATGATTTTTCACTGTGAAATAATTAATAAAAAATAAAACTAACTTAATGTTATAAATTCATTGAGTGAATGACGGCGGTATCTGTATGTATGTAGGTATGCTTGCCTACTTAGATATTGACAGATACCGCTTTTCTTTGTTATATTTTATTATAACCATTTAAAAGGTATAATTTTTGTATAACAAAAAGCGCCAATATAAACGGATATATTTCGTATTTTGGGGGATATATGATTGAAAATTTTGATATGTGATGATGAGAATAATGAACTTAAAAAAATAGAGCAAATCGTTACAGAATATGCAAACACTCATTTGGAACTAATGATTGAAATAAAATGTTTTTCCAATCCTTTAGACTTCGTGGAGGATTTTCATAAAAACGGTGTGCCTGATATTGCGCTTCTCGATATATGCATGCCCGGTGTTTTGGGAACAGAAATTGCAAGGGAGTTATTGCACATAAGCGAAGAAAGTACGGATATTATTTTTCTTACTACAAGTACGGAATTTGCGGTAGAAGCTTTTTCGTTGCATGTCAGTGATTATTTAAATAAACCGTATACAAAAGAACGGCTCATTGAGGCTCTCGACCGGGTAGTGGAGAAAAGAAGAAATCGAATATATATTCCGATTCAGTGTGGAAAGGCTATTCACCGTATAGAGGCGAAAAACATATTGTATGCAGAAGCTAAAAATCATATGGTAGAAATACATTTAAAAACGGGTAAAAGCCTTGCAACGCGTACATCTCTTACAAAATTAATGGAATCGCTAACGAATATTAGTGGGTTTACATTTGTGGGAGCTTCTTATATTGTCAATTTAATCTATGTACAAAGTTTAGCCCCGGGTACACTTCAAATGGCAAACGGAGAAAAAATACCTGTTCCCAGGCGTTTAAGACAGAAGTTGGAAAGACTGTATTTTGATTTTTATACTAAGGAGGCAACGGGTATATGATACATCTGATAGTAATAATGACCGTTTTGGCTTTTACGCATATGTTTTGTTTTGCCATAATGAGTGAGTTAAAATACTCTGTAAAAAAGACTGCAATAATTTATTGTGCTACGGCTGTATTGTTTGTAATCTTAGTTGCATTGTCATATTTGTTTTTTTGTAGTGATATAGTAACTGCTTTTGCTGTTTCATATGGAATAACAATCACTATATGTTTTTTTGTTTTTTTATTTACTTCAACAGATTCTATTGATAAAAAAATATTCTTATATATTAGTTATTCTAATGTTTTTTGTATTCTTTGGGGTGTGTCGGATATATTGTGCAGTACATTTTGTAATGGTTTGTCCGTGATTCAAACCATGTATGCCAAAAATCTGATAAGAACACTTATGACAATACCGCTTATATGCTTGTATATAAAATATTTGCGTCCGTTGATAAGATCAATTCCTGCTTTCGAGAAAAATATATGGGCTTCTTTTTCTTTGACCTCAACTTTGTTTCTATTTGTTTTTTCTTCATTAATAAGCGGTCTTTACGAAAAAATTTTCCACCAATCGGGTCATATTCTAATATTTACTGTCTTTTTAATTATCTATTCTTCAGTGTTATGGGTTGTGTTTGGAAATATTCAGCAGATGAGCAGTGAAAACAAGTTGAAACTAATCGCTCAAAAAGCTAAATACTTACAGAGTGAACTTGAAATTGCAAGACAAAATGAAGTAATTGCTAAAAGAATGAAACATGATTATAGGCATCATCTCCAGAATATTCTGGCAATGCTTAAAAATGGTGATGTGGAGCACGCAGTGTCATACATAGATCAATATAACAGCAGTTTGGATTATTTAAACAGAAAAGAGATATGCCCAAATGTTACCGTAAATGCGATTTTGACAAGCTTTCATAATATAGCGCAAAACAACGGTATATCATTTTCTGCTGTGGCAGATACACCGAAACATTCGATTATAGCAGATACGGATTTCGTAGCAATTCTTTCGAATCTTTTGGAAAATGCCATCAATGGATGCAAAGAATGTGGTGCTGACGGGGGAATTAAAATAAATATAAAGACAATTGAGAATAAAACGGTTATAGTGTGCAGTAACCCATGCAGAGATAATATTGCAATTGTCAATCATATGATAAAAAATAAAGGAATCGGCATAGACAGCATCGTAGCATCTTCAAGAAAATATTGCGGTGATATAAGTTATAAGCAGGATAATGGTATTTTGACAGTTTGTATTATATTAAAACATTAAATTTTAATATGAATACCCAAGTGCGTCATAAAACAAAGAATGATCAGGAACCATCCGAAAGGATGGTTTTTTTATTTGATTTACACATTGTCAAAAGCAAGTGTTACAGTTTATTCATGCGGAAGGTGATAATTATAAGGTTATAAGAAATATATTAACTGTTGAAAATGCAGCTAAATTCGGTTATGGTGTTTAACTGAAAAAACAGTTGGCTGCTTTAGGTTTTGATATAAAGCATGGTATACCCGATAATATAAATATTGACCAACTCTTTTGGATATATTAACAAAGATATGTAATGAACAATATATAAAGGAGTTATTCTATATGAAAAAAATAACCAACAAGTTAATTTCAGATTTTAAAACATATTTAATGGATGAAGAAAAGAGTATAGCTACTATAGATAAATATATAAGGGATATTACTGCGTTTACAGTATGGCTTGATGAGCGCGGGACAGACAAGAAGGCAGTATTGGAGTATAAAGCCGTATTAATACAAAAGTATGCCCCGTCTAGTGTAAATTCTATGCTTTCTTCTCTAAATAGCTTTTTTGCTTTTAATGAATGGCTGGACTGTAGGGTTAAAACCATAAAAGTGCAGAAACAAATTTTTTCTTCTGAAAAGAAAGAATTAATGAAATCGGAATATCAAAAATTGATGAAAGTCGCCCAGCAAAAACAAAATATGAAGTTGTTTTTGCTGATGCAAACAATTTGTGCAACAGGAATACGAGTGTCCGAACTTAAATTTATAACTACAGAAGCTGTACGAATGGGAGAAGCTGTCATTAACTGTAAAGGTAAAATGAGAATGGTACTATTGCCAAAACAGCTATGCAAGATGTTAAAAAAGTATATTAAGGAACAGAATATAAAGGATGGCTGCGTTTTTGTTAGTAAATACGGCCGTCCGTTAGATCGAAGCAATATCTGGAGATTGATGAAAGCACTTTGTGATTGTGCCAGAGTATCGAAAGAAAAAGTGTTTCCGCATAATCTTAGACATCTGTTTGCCAGAACATATTATTCATTGGAAAAAGATATTGTTCGTTTAGCCGATATACTGGGTCATTCAAGTATAAATACAACACGAATATATACAATAGAGAGCGGAGATGTTCACCGCAGACAGATACAACAACTTGGACTTTTGAAATGGTAAATAAAAAAACAACATAATTCACATTATGTTGTAATAAATATCAAATACATATATTATTATTGTTATTATAATATCATCAAAGAGACTTTTTGTCAATTATATACACATGCTTAAATAACTTCATATATGTTTAACATTAAATTGCAAAACACAATCAGACCAATGGTATTTATTTTCATCCATTGGTCTAAATGTCGTTGCAGAACATTAATTTTTTGCTTTAGGCTTCTTTATAATTGATACGATATTCTTTTGTATAAAATTATTTTACAACATAATGTGAATTATGTAATTATTTGAAATCAGCAACGGATTACGATTATCCTAAAAACAAAATCATAAAATAAAACATAATTAAATACCAATTACGCCACAAAAACGACCAATTACGAAAAAATCGTTCCTCAAAGAGGTATTTATTATATACTATAATAGGAGTAACATGTAATTTACATGGAATTAATCAAACCTTTACGGAGGACAGTAATGTGTGGTTTTTGAGAAAAAAATGGACATTTGAAAAGGTAGCAAAATTTAATTATGAGTTGGATTCAAATGAAAAATTGAAAACAGAGCTTAAAAACTTATCACTCAGAAGAAGTAATATGAGTAAAAATCAATATCTTTCTGATATGCTGTCGTTATTTAACAAAGCAGGGTTTAATATTTCCCTACAGGAGCTGGATATGCTTCTTTTGTTGCGTCAAAAAACAGATCAAATGATTTTGGAAAAAAAGGAAGAGGACGCAAACGAATG
>URVP01000032.1 GCA_900551345.1 uncultured Eubacteriales bacterium | reverse complement strand
GGACAAGTAGTATTTATTCTTATTAAATATTAAGGACTCATTATGAAAACAGTAGAGATATTTACAGACGGAGCATGCAGCGGCAATCCCGGCAGGGGTGGGTACGGAATTATATTAAGATATAAAGGCCACGAAAAGGAACTTTCGGCTGCCTTTGATGATACAACCAATAACCGTATGGAGCTTTTGGCGGTCATAACTGCGCTCAAACATCTTAAAGAGCCTTGCCAAGTGGAATTGTACAGCGATTCCAAATATGTAATTGACAGCATAACTAAAGGCTGGGTTTATGAATGGAAAAAGAATAATTGGATAAAAAAAGACCGAAAGAGAGCACTTAACATTGACTTGTGGGAGGAGCTTCTCGAGGAGCTTTGTATCCATAAAGTAAACTTCCATTGGGTTAAAGGGCATAACGACCATCCCGAAAACGAACGGTGCGACCGTCTTGCGGTAAATGCAATTAAAAACACAGACGATACGCAGCGGCTTTAAGGGAAATGTGTTTTAACAAATAATTTAGTAGTCAGGAGGCATATCTATGTCCAGCAGATTATTTCAAACGGTAATTTATCAAATGAAGGATGTAATTCCAAGAAAAATTGGTGTTGTTGACGACACTAATACAATAGTTGCCTGCACCGATGTTACCGAAGTAGGTCTTGAAAAGCCGGGTGTTTATGATAAAATAACCGACAATGTTTCAAGATTTGTAATTGACGGCATTACCTATAAAAGGGGCAGCGGCAGAGCAAGAATTGACTATGTTGTATTCTGTGAGGGAGAAGATGAAACTGCGGACGAGTTTTGCGGTCTTCTTTGCATTGCATTTGCCAATCTGAAGCAGATGTATGATGAAAAATATGACAAGACTAATTTTATAAAAGGTATTCTTACGGACAATATTCTTGTGGGGGATATGTATTTTAAGGCTAAAGAGCTTAAGCTCCAGTCTGATGTTTCCCGTGTTGCTTTTCTTGCCCATATGGATGTGGGGGACTACACTGCACAGGATATTGTTAAGGGACTTTTCCCGGATAAATCCCGTGATTTTGTTGTAGGTATTAACGAAAATGATGTAGTGCTTATTAAAGAAGTGCGTCACGATATTTCACGCAGTGAACTTTATAAAATAGCAACTACAATTTATGATACAATAAGCGGAGAACTTATGGTTGATTTGAAAATCGGTATAGGTTCGGTTGTAAATACCGTTCAGGATATAGCCCGTTCGTACAAGGATGCGCAGGTTGCCCTTGAAGTAGGCAGAGTTTTCGAGAGTGAGAACGCTATTGTAAGCTATGATAATCTGGGCATCGGCCGTATTATCTATCAGCTTCCCACCAAGCTGTGTCAGCTGTTCCTTTCCGAAGTGTTTAAGCGGGGCGACATTAATGACATGGACGAGGAAATGATAACTACCATTCAAAAGTTCTTTGAAAACAATCTTAATGTCAGCGAAGCTTCAAGACAGCTTTATGTTCACAGAAATACGCTTGTTTACAGATTGGACAAAATACTCAAGCAGACAGGTCTTGACATCAGAAATTTTGATGATGCAATTATATTTAAGGTTGCAATGATGGTTAATAAATATCTCAATTCAAGCACAATCAACATCTGATAAATCCATTTCGAGGGGATAGGAAATGCCGAAGGAGTGTGATTTTGCATGATAATGTTCAATAATGTATCAATGACATATGAAGATAACGGAGAAGTTGCCCTTAATAAGGTCAACTTTTTGGTTGAAAAGGGCGAGTTTGTGTTTATAATCGGTGCGTCAGGTGCGGGAAAATCCACAATAACGCATCTTATAACAAGAGAAATAAAGCCTACCGAGGGCAGTATCCTTATAAACAATAAGGATATTTCAAAGCTTAAAAGAAGGCAGATTCCTTATTACAGAAGAAAAATAGGAATGGTTTTTCAGGATTTCAGATTGCTTGAAAGTAAAACGGTTTATGAAAATGTCGCTTTTGCTCTTCAGATTACGGGTACATCTTCTAAAAATATCAGAAGGATTGTCCCCAATGTTCTCGGTATGGTAGGCCTTTCGGGAAAGGCAAGCGCCATGCCCAATCAGCTTTCCGGCGGAGAGATGCAGCGTGTAGCCCTTGCCCGTGCCATGGCAAACGACCCGGATGTACTCATTGCGGACGAGCCTACGGGTAATCTTGACCCGGCAAATGCAGATGAGATTATGAAGATACTTCTTGATATAAACAAGCACGGCACTACGATTCTTACCGTAACACACGATGTGAATATTGTTAATAAGATGAAGCAGCGTGTTATCGAGATACAAAACGGTGTTATCGTCCGTGACGAGCAGGAAGGCAGTTATGAGCTTGCGGAAGAAGGTGAAGAGTAATGCTGCGTAATTTAAAATATTTTATAAGGCAGGGTTTTCACAACTTTTCCAAAAACGGTGCCATGTCTGTTGCGTCGGTAATTATTATTACCGCTTGTCTTACTCTTTTTGGTTTATATATTGTTTTCGGAATAAATGTAAATTATATCGGTGAGCAGTTTCAATCCCAGTTTCAGATTGATGTTTATATTGTAAGAGGTGCCGGTCAGGCTCAAATACAGGAGATCGGCGATGTCCTTGAAAAGATGGATAATGTTGAAAGCATGGAATATGTTTCAAAAGCAGACGCTTTTAAAGAGCTTGAAGAAATGTTTTCGGATAACCCCGAAGCTACCGTAGGATACGATGCAGAAAATCTTAATCCGTTGATGGCTTCATACAGACTTTCGCTCAAAGAGTTTACTGATGTGGAAGCCATGAAGAAGGAGATTGAAAAAATAGACGGAGTTGACCATGTTAATTCAAAGGACGACGCTATGAAGTCAATGCTTTCCGCTGTTGAAACAATCAAGACGGTAAGCTTATGGACAATGCTTTTACTTGCGGTTATTTCCATACTTATTATATCCAATGCTATCAAGATGACGGTATTTGCACGCCGCAAGGAAATAAATATTATGAAATTTATCGGAGCTACAGACTCTTTTATACGCAGTCCCTTTATAGTTGAGGGTATGATTATAGGTTTTGTGGGAGCTATTATTGCGATTGCAATAGTTACCGGTTTGTATGGATATTTTTCAGTGCTTATGACAAACCTGCTTAAAAATATTATCCGGCTTAAAACCATTCCCGAACTTCTTCCGGTTATGATAGTAACATTTCTTGTTTTCGGCGGATTTTTGGGTGCTGTGGGAAGCTGGATTTCCACAAAGAAGCATTTAAGAGTTTAAACTCTGATAATTTTCGGGAGATGATTTTTTCATGAACAGGAATATTAAACGAATAATTTCCATAATTATAGCCGTCGGACTGATTGTTGCTCTGCTTATGCCCTCCTTGATGATGCTGGTGGTACCGGCAGAAGCAAAGAGTCTTTCTGATGCAAAAAAGGCTACTCAAGAGGCACAGGAAAAGGTAAATGAAACCAAGCTCAAAAAGACCGAAGCGGCAAATCAGCTTAATGCTATCGATGCAGAGCTTAACGCAATTTCTGCGGAAATTACGGAAATTGAGAATAAGATAACTCAGCTTGATACCGATATAACACAAAAAAATCAGGAAATTCAGGAGAAAACGGACGAACTTACAAAGAAACAGGCACTTTATGACAAGCGCATGGCTTTTGTTTATGAACAGGGCAGCGGCGGATATATCTCAATCCTGTTTTCGGCGGATAACCTGTCTGACTTTTTTGATAAATATGAGCTTGTCGATCAGCTTGTTTCATATGACAAGGAAATTATAAACAGTGTTGTAGATTCCAAAAAAGCACTTGAAACAGCTAAAAACGAACTTGAAGATACAAAAAATGAAAGAGAAAAAGAACTGACTGTTCAGCAGGAAAAACAGACAGCATATGAAGAAAAGCAGGCAGAAAGCCAGGCTGTATATGATGCGCTTGCACAGGATTTGGTAGAATATGAGGCACTTCTTGATGCAGCTCAGGCTGAACAGGACAGAATTCAAAGTCAGATAGCTTCTCTTACTGTAAATACGGCAGGAAGAAGTTATGCAGGTACGGGACAGTTCCAATGGCCATGCCCCGGATACACGACTATTACATCAAACTTCGGATACAGGGTACATCCTGTAACAGGTACATATAAATACCATTCCGGTACGGATATTGCCGCACCTACAGGTGCATCAATTCTTGCAGCAGCTTCCGGAACCGTAATTATGTCCGGCTACAACAGCGGCGGATACGGAAACTATGTGGTAATTGACCACGGCGGCGGAATTACAACCCTGTATGCTCATGCAAGTGCTTTATGCGTAAGTACGGGACAGTTTGTAAATGCAGGACAGCTTATAGCAAAAGTTGGTTCCACAGGTATGTCCACCGGTCCTCATCTGCATTTGGAAGTGCAGATAAACGGACAAAGAACGGACGCAATGTCATATTTCCGTTAATGTAAGGGAATATTATAACTCGAAAACCTGAAATGCATTTTTATGTAAAGAATGAAATCAATTATTAGCAAGGGGCATTTTAATAATATCATTAAAGCAGAAAGGCTATGATTTTTTATATGAAAGGTAAAAAACTTGCTTTGTATACTTGCATTGTAGCGGCTGTAACGGCGGTTGCAACATATTCTCTCACCTATATGGCGAACTCCTTTATTTTCGGTTTTGTGCCTAATTCGGGTGCAAGCACTGCCACCGCTGTTTCTTCAAAGCTTAACCAGATTGAAGATCTTATAGACCTCTATTATTACAAGGATGCTGACAAAAGCCTGCTTACGGAAGGTGCCCTGAGCGGTGCAGTTGCTGCACTGGGAGACCCGTATTCTTCGTATTTCAATGATGAAGAGTATGCGTCGTTTAACGAACAGGTTTCAGGACATTACTGCGGTATAGGCGTAACGGTTACCATGGACACTTCTGACGGCACAATTTTGGTTGTATCAACTCAGGAGGGAACACCTGCCTACGATGCAGGACTTGTAACGGGAGATAAAATCATAGCAATAAACGGCGAAGCAATCCCTGCGGATTTGGATATGGCTGTTTCCAAAATAAAAGGTAAGGAAGGAACAACGGTTGCTCTTACCGTCTTTAAACAAGATACCGGCTCAACCGTAGATTTGGAAATTGAGCGTAAGGATATTACTCTTCAAACCATGACTTCTGAAATTATTGAAGGGGATATAGGATATATACAGCTTACCTCTTTTGACGAATCGGTAGAGGAAGGTTTTACCCGTGAGCTGGAATCTGTTGTTGAGCAGGGTGCCAAGTCCATAATCTTGGATTTAAGAGGTAATCCGGGCGGCATAGTTACCGCAGCTAAGGTTGTAGGGGACGCACTTCTTCCCGAATGTGATATAACCTACATGGAATACAAGTCGGGCAAAAGAGAATATATCCGTTCTGAAGAGTCCTGTTATGATGGCGAGATTGTAGTACTCGTTGACGGAGGCAGTGCCAGCGCTTCGGAAATTGTTGCAGGTGCGCTTCGTGATAATGACAGAGCGGAAATAGTAGGAACTCAGACATTCGGCAAAGGACTTGTTCAAAGCGTATTCGGACTTGACGGCGGCGGACATGTGAAGCTTACCATAGCAAGATATTTTACACCCAACGGCGATGACATAAACGAAAAGGGAATAACACCCGACTATGTGGTGGAACCATCCGATGATGATTCGGTTGATACACAGCTTGAAAAAGCTGTTGAAATTCTCCATGCAAAGTAAATTTTTATAAAACAGAGGTTTAATCGACACATAAAAGCAAATAACGAGATATATTATCTCGTAAAAACACAATGTCGTTACATTATAACACACTCGTCTGCATATAAATCCTGTGTAGAGGAGTGTTTTGTTATGAAGACTTTGGCTGTTATAACAGGCGAGCGTAAGCTCATACGCCCGTTTGAAATCTATGATATAAACGAAAAGCTGCGTGTTATGGTTTGCAGATGTTTAAGCAGCCGCCGCCTTTCAAGAAAAATGAAAAAGGCGGATGTGTGCGGATATATATGCGACAGAGAAATTAATCTACCCTTTAAGCGTTATGACGGGAAGGGCATTTTTTGCCTTGAAATACCCGCACTTATAAAAAAACTTGTAAAAACAAAAAATATCGGTACAGAAAGCGTTGCGGTTATAAGCCGTGGAAACGAAGATGCACTTGTGCCTCTTTTTGAGGATATAGCTGATATGTTTCGTGAATTTTATATTATTTCACCCGATTACGATTATGCACACAGTGAAGCAGAGCGTCTTTTAAATGAGTACGGCATAGCAGCTCAGACCGATGAACCGCATGATATTTGCGATGTGGAAATCTTCCCCGGCAGTTCGGTGTGCGGTCTGGGCAGATGTGTGCTTAATTATAAGACTGAATATGCAATAAATCACGGGTATAATCTGCCCGTACCAGCGGACAGCCGTGCTTTTGCGGAGGCATTGCTTGTTAACGGGATTATAAGCGAAGGTGAGCTTAAAGAGTTTGCCGTTTATTTAACCTGATGATGTATATGAAAGGAGCTGTAGTGAGTGACTAAGCTGCTTATTAAAAAGTTTATAAAGAATCATAACAATGTAACCGACTCCAAAGTGCGTGAAAGATACAGTATCCTTGCAGGCGTTTTAGGTATTTTATGTAACATTTTTCTTTTTCTTCTAAAAGTGATTATAGGCAAGAGCGTAGGCAGTATCGCCATAATTTCCGACGCTTTTAACAACCTGTCGGATACCGGCTCTTCTGCCGTCACCGTTATAGGTGCCAAAATGAGCAATAAAAGAGCTGACCGTGAGCATCCTTACGGGCATGGCAGATTTGAATATATATCATCTTTGATTGTATCTTTTATAATAATACTTGTGGGTGTGGAGATTTTTAAGAGTTCTTTTGATAAGATAATAAATCCCTCTCCCGTATCAATAAGTCCGGTTATGCTTGTTATACTTGTATTGTCCGTTTCGGTTAAGCTGTGGATGTATTCGTACAACAGATATATGGGCAGAGCAATCAATTCATCCGTTCTTGCAGCAGCATCCGTGGACAGCTTAAATGATGTGTTCGCCACATCTGCGGTAATAATTTCATCTTTTATAGGACAGTTTTTTCCGTCGGTACCGGCGGACGGAATCATAGGCGGCATTGTTTCCCTTATGATTATCAAGGCGGGTTTCGGTATTGCATCCGAAACGGTCAACAGTCTTCTGGGCTCATCGCCTGACCCTCAGCTTGTAAAGCAGCTTAAAAGTGAAATTCTTCAGGCAGATGGTATTGTGGGAGTGCATGACCTGCTGTTGCATGACTATGGTCCCGGAAGGGTTATTGCCTCGGTTCATGCGGAGGTGCCTGACAATGCTGATATTGTTAAAGTGCATGAGGTTATCGACGACATAGAAAAGAGAGTAGGCAGGGACATGGGGATAGAGCTTGTAATCCATATGGATCCCATCAGTGTTAACTGCGATCGAACCAATGCTGCAAGACAGCTTGCAGCCGATTTTGCGGCTGAAATAAACCCGGCTTTTACAATACACGACTTCCGTATGACGGACGGTGAAAATAATATTAATCTGATATTCGATCTGGTTGTTCCTTGCGAGATGCCCCCGGAGGAGCGTGACAGAGCTGCCAAAGAACTGTCGGATAAAATAAAAGAAGCAGACAGCCGTTTTAATACTGTTATTCATGTGGATGCCGATTTCATGGGAGAAGAATAAATTATAAATTGGGAGTGTGGAAAATGCAAACGATAAGCAATGACTTTTTAACGGTGGAAATATCCGAAAAAGGAGCTGAAATTCAAAGTGTAAGAAACAGCTCGGGTAAGGAATTTATATGGAATGGTGACCCATCCTATTGGACCGGACGCGCACCGGTGCTTTTCCCCATATGCGGAGGACTTAAAGAGGACAAATATCTTTATAACGGGAAAGAATACAGCCTTTCAAAGCATGGTTTTGCTAAGTTTTCCATGTTTGAAACGGAAAATATATCAAAGGCCAGCATAACATTTCTTTTAAAATCAAACGAAGAAACCAAAAAGCATTATCCTTTCGATTTTGAGCTTCGTATCACATATTCTCTTGACAATAACAGTCTTCGGGTTATTTACTCGGTGAAGAATAAGACCGCAGAGCAGATGTATTTTTCCATAGGTTCTCATGAGGCGTATTCCATACCCGAAGGCATAGAAAACTATTATATAGAGTTTGACCGTGATGTAACTCTTGACTCGTATGTACTAAACGGCAATCTGCTAGAAAATAATTATATTACCGTTTTGGAAAAGGGAAATGTATTTAATTTAAAGGACGATTATTTCGCCGTAGATGCACTGGTGTTTAAAAATGTGGACTTTTGCAAGGCGTCCCTTGTGGGCAGTAAATCTGACCGCCGCATTACCGTTGAATTCCCCGGCTGTGATTATTTTCTGCTTTGGAAAAAACCGGGTGCAAAGTATATCTGTCTTGAACCTTGGGCAGGTATACAGGATATTGTAGGTTCCGATTATGACATATCAAAAAAAGAGGGAATTATAACCCTTGAACCGTCCGGCGAATATACAAAAACTCATACAGTTACATTTGAATAAGACATATCAGGTTCTTAAAGCCGATAATTAAAATGCGGCTTTGAGAGCCTTTTTCATTCTACTGGGACATATTGGACAGATATATAATTCTTTTGGTGTGCGGCGCAGACGGTTATAATATGTGATGTGCGGTAAAAATCAGGGGGAGGGTTCGTTACTATTTTTTTTGCATTTGGTATTGAAATTAATACTTGATTGTGGTATACTATATCGGTAAAATTGCGTTGTTATGTCCAAAAAGACAGCAGGAAAGGTAGATGTATTTTTATGAAAATCAGAGATTGGAACGCAGTAAGCGAAGAAGAAAAAAGTTTTGTTCTCAATCGTTCCGAGGCTGATATAACCGAGATTATGAAGCTTGCCCGCGAGGTTTCCGACGATGTGCGTAAAAACGGAGACGAGGCAGTGCTCAGATATACAGAGAAGTTTGACAGAGTTACTCTTACTGCCGACAGAATTAAGGTAACTTCCGAAGAGATAGACGCAGGATATGCACGGCTCGACAGCAAGACAAAAGAAGCCATTGCATATGCGGCAAACAATATACGCTCTTTTCATGCAAAACAGCTCCCCGAAGAAATGTGGTTTACGGAAGTGGACAAGGGTCTTATGGTGGGCGAAAAGACTACGCCTATTGTTGATGTATGCCTTTATGTTCCCAGAGGTAAGGGCAGTTTCCCGTCGGTTATGCTGATGCTTTCTCTGCCTGCTGTGGTTGCCGGAGTAAAAAAAATTGTGGTAACAACTCCGCCAAACGAAAAGGGCGAGGTAGACGATGCAATTCTGGGTGCGGCAAAAATTTGCGGCATTACCGAGATTTACAAATGCGGAGGAATACAGGCGGTTGCAGCTGTGGCATACGGTACACAGACCATTCCCAAATGTCATAAAATTATCGGACCGGGAAATACATATGTTACCGCCGCAAAGCGTGTACTTGCAAATTATATTGATGTGGGAACTCCTGCCGGCCCTTCCGAGGCAATAATTCTTGCCGATGAAAAGGCTGACCCGAAAAAAGTGGCTCTTGACTGGATGATTGAGGCAGAACACGGTCCCGATTCAGCAGCTTTGCTTGTTACACATTCAAAAGAGCTTATTGATGAGGCTGTAAAGATTGTAGAGGTTCAGCTTGGAAAAATCTCCGAAAAAAGAAGAGAGTTTATAAACACAAACTTTAATACCTACGGCGGCGCAATTCTTACTGAAAATCTTGAGCAGTCAATCGAATTTGTTAACGAATACGCTCCCGAACATATGGAAGTTATGACAGAAAAGCCTTTTGACATTCTCCCCATGATTAAAAATGCGGGCGAGATTCTTTTGGGCGACTACACACCCATAACCCTTTGTAACTTCTTGTTGGGACCTAACGCAATACTTCCCACGGGCGGCAATGCTAAGACTGTTTCCAGCGTTTCTGTATTTGACTTTATCAAGCGGTCTTCCGTCGGTTATGCTTCTAAAGAAGGTTTTGAAAATGTGCGGGAATATGCTTCCATAATTGCCCGTATTGAAGGATTTGACACTCACGCTCTTGCAGTTGAAGAGAGAGAATAAAACATAAGCTAAGGAGAGATGCTCCGTGATTACTGTAAAAAGAAATACATCCGAGTCCTGCATTACGGTAAAGGTTGACGAAAACGGACTTGCGGATAATTACAGAGAAAAAATCGAAACTACCATTCCGTTTCTTAACCATATGATAGAACATGTTGCATGGCGCAGCGGCTTTGGTGTGGAAACCGATATAAAGCTTGATAAATTTCAGCTTGCACACCTTATCTGTGAAGATACCGGTATGGCATTGGGTAAAGCTTTTGCCAAACTTGTGTCGGAAAGAAGCTGCAAAGGCTACGGCGATGCATACGGCATTATAGACGAGGCAAGAGCCGGGGCATATATAAGTTTTGAAAGCCGTGCAATGTTTATTATGGATACAAGCGTATCCGTTCCCTGCCAAACAGAGGGGATGAACAGCGAGGATTTGCAAACATTCCTTGAAGGTTTTGCTCACGGAGCGTGCTGCACTGTGCAGATAGACCTTCAGCGGGGTGAAAACGGACATCACATCTGGGAGGCTGTATACCGTGCTTTCGGAGCGGCGCTTTGCGCAGCATGCTCGGAGGATAAGAGCAGAGAAGGCAAAACAGCAGGTGTAGCAGGAAAGATAGAGTATGAAGTTTTCTAAAATAATTTTTGATATGGACGGTGTTATAACCACCGAACAGGCATACTGGACAACGGCGGCGCTTACCGTGCGTTCCATGCTTGAGCCGGGGTTTAATACCGATGACTCAAAGGTAATTTGTGAAACACGCAGCAAGATATTTCAAAACGACAGGACAATCACCCTGTGCAAGGAAATAGGCATTAATTCAAACTGGGATTTGGGTTTTGTTGTTTATGTATGTTCAAAGCTTTGCAATACAACGGATTTCAAATCGGTTTATGATTATATAAAAGGCCTTAACCTTACCGCTTTGGATTTGTATAAATATCTTGAAGAAAAGGGCTATCCCCGATACGGAAGCGTGTGGCTGGAAATGCAGGATTATTTTCAGCATTGGTATCTCGGAGACGAGGTGTATGAAAAAACTACCGGACGAAGGGCAAAGATAGTAGGCAGAAAAGGATTTATGCATAACGAAATGCCCATGTTTGAACCGGATAAGTTAAAACAGCTTTTTGAAAAGCTTTTATCAAGCGGTGCAGTGCTGGGCATAGCTACCGGCAGACTCAGTTATGAGGTTGTCCCGGCTATGAAGAGATGGGGCATATATGACTGTTTTGACAAAAACTCCATCTCAACTTATGACTATGTTGAATCTGCACAGCCGCTGACGGACATAACTCTTGCAAAGCCCCATCCTTACTGCTTTTTAAAAGCTCTTTTGGGTACGGACTTTCCCGATGAGAAAATTCTGTCCGGTGATTATGACAAAACCCTATGTGCAAATGTACTTGCCGTAGGCGATGCCGGTGCGGATATATTGTCGGCTCAGGCATGCGATATGAAATTTGCTGCGGTTCTTACGGGAGTTGCAGGTGAAAAAGCTCGTGAATATTTTGTCAATCAGAAAGCAGACTATATTTTTGAC
>URVP01000031.1 GCA_900551345.1 uncultured Eubacteriales bacterium | reverse complement strand
GTGATACTCCTCTTATTTACTACGCTCGTGAGTCTTGGTTTATCAAAATGACAGCTGTAAGGGACAATCTTATAAAGAACAACAACAAGATAAACTGGATACCCGAAACTATAGGTAAAGGCAGATTCGGCGACTGGCTTAAAAATGTTCAGGACTGGGGTATCAGCCGTGACAGATATTGGGGTACACCTCTTAACATTTGGGAATGTGAATGCGGCCACAGACATTCTATCGGTTCTATTGCTGAACTTAAAGAAATGTCGGATAACTGCCCTGATGAAATTGAACTTCACAGACCTTATATTGATGCAGTTACAATAAAATGCCCCAAGTGCGGCAAACAGATGACAAGGGTGAAAGAGGTTATCGACTGCTGGTTTGACTCAGGTGCAATGCCCTTTGCACAGTGGCACTACCCCTTTGAAAACGAAGATATATTTAAAGATAATTTCCCTGCCGACTTCATAAGCGAAGCGGTAGACCAGACAAGAGGCTGGTTCTATTCACTGCTTGCAATATCTACGCTTATTTTTGATGAAGCACCGTATAAAAATGTTATCGTTTTGGGTCTTGTTCAGGACGAAAACGGACAAAAGATGTCAAAATCAAAGGGCAATGCCGTAGACCCGTTTGAAGCTCTTAAAACACACGGAGCAGACGCTATCCGCTGGTACTTCTATTCAAACAGTGCACCCTGGCTTCCGAATAAATTCCATGACGGAGCTGTTACAGAGGGCAGAAGAAAGTTTATGGGTACCCTTTGGAACACATACGCATTCTTTGTTCTTTATGCTAATATTGATAATTTCGACGCAACAAAATACACTCTTGAATATGACAAACTCTCTATTATGGATAAGTGGGTTCTGTCAAGACTCAACACCCTGGTTAAAACTGTTGACGACAATCTGGCAAATTACAGAATAACTGAAACAGCAAGAGTGCTGCAAGAATTTGTTGATGACCTTAGCAACTGGTATGTACGCCGCAGCAGAGAACGCTTCTGGGTTAAGGATATGCCTCAGGATAAAATCAATGCATACATGACCCTTTATACCGTGCTGGTAACACTGGCAAAAGCTGCTGCACCCATGATTCCGTTTATGACAGAGGATATATACAGAAATCTGGTGTGCAGTATAGATAAAAACGCTCCCGAAAGCGTACATCTTTGTGACTTCCCCACGGTTAACGAAGAATTCATTGACAAAGACCTTGAAGAAAAAATGAAAGAGGTTCTTGACATTGTTGTTCTGGGCAGAGCGTGCAGAAATGCTGCCGCTATTAAAAACAGACAGCCTATCGGAAAAATGTTTGTTAAAGGCAGTGAACTTCCCGACTTCTACAGAGAGATTATAGAAGATGAACTTAATGTAAAGAGCGTTGAATTTACTGAAGATGTAAAGAATTTTAGTTCTTTCAGCTTTAAGCCTCAGCTTAAAACATTGGGCAGACGCTTCGGCAAGGATATAAACACCGTTCGGGAAATACTTGCAAATATTGATGGTAATAAAGCCATGGATGAACTTAACGAAAAGGGAACTCTTACCATAAATGTAAACGGCACAGACGAAGCACTGGAAAAAGAAGACCTTCTTATTGAAACAGCACAAATGCCCGGTTTTGAATCTCTTACAGACTATGGCATCACTGTTGTTATTGATACAAATCTTTCACCTGAACTTATCGAAGAGGGATTTGTAAGAGAAATAATAAGCAAAATCCAAAACATGCGTAAGGACTCCGGCTTTGAAGTTATGGATCATATTAAGGTTTATGTTAAGGATAATGACAAGATTAAAGGCATTATTCAAAGAAACGAAGACACCATCAAAGGCGATGTTCTTGCACAGGAAGTAGTTTATGACAGCGTTTGCAGCGGATCAAAAGATTTAAAAATTAACGGTGAAGATGTGACAATCGGGGTAGAAAAAATATAAGTAAATAAAATTAACCCAACAGAATAAAGAAAAGCTCTTGAATCATACCGAAATGCCGGTTTCAAGAGCTTTTTTGTGTGTATTTAATTTAGTATCGTTATTCTACTGTTATTACCGACACAGGACAACTTTCAGCCGCCTCTTTTGCAGAACTGACCGCATCATCAGGCACGGGGTCACAAATAACCTGTGATTTGTTGTCAGAATCCATTTCAAAAACCTGAGGACAGATTTCAACGCACACTCCGCATCCTATGCAGCCGTCTTTATCAACAAAAGCTTTCATATCAAATACCTCTTTTCAGTATAAATTCTAACAAGAAGTATTTCCAAACATATGAAAAATATACCTGTCGAACAGTAAAACTAAACGCAGTAGCGTTTATAAAACAGCGAGCTTGTCGGTATCCTCCTGCTTTCCTATAACTATAACAATATCATTGTTTCGGAATTTATATTCCGCAGGAGGCATATGGGTAAGCTCTCCTTCGTTTTTAACAGCAATAATATTTACATTGTGTTTGCTTCGTACATCCAATGCGGCAATGGTTTTTCCAACCCATTTTTGCGGGGCAACAAGTTCACAAACCGCATAGCCGCCGCTCAGTGTTATATAATCCAGCAAATTGGACGAATTAAACCGTACCGCCGTTTTCTCGGCGATTTCTTTTTCGGGATAAATAACTTCGTTTGCACCTATTTTTAAAAGAAACTCTGCCTGCCTGTCCCTGTTTGCATTGGACACGATATACTTGGCATTCATATCTTTAAGGTGGGAAGTAATAACAAGCGATGATTCAAAATCCTGATCAATTGCAACAAAGCAAATATCAAAATTACTTACACCCAGAGAGCGAATAACGCCTTTATTGGTACAATCACCAACATAAGAATCAGTAAAAATAGGCGCAAGCTCTTCAATTCTTTCTTCATCTTTATCCACAATCATAACATCATTGCCCATTTCCATAAGCTGCTTTGCAAGATGGTGTCCGAATCGTCCCATACCGATTATCAATACCGACTTCATAATTAATACATCTCCTTATTAACCGATAAGTATTCTGCCCTTAGGCCGTTCAAGTTTTGCACTCTTTTTATGCTCCGATATAACAAGCATAAGAGAAAGTCCTCCTACTCTGCCCATAAACATAAGAAATGAAAGTATAATCTTCGCCGGAGTGGTCAGATCGGGTGTTATACCAAGAGAAAGCCCTACTGTACCCAATGCCGAAACAACCTCAAAAACGATTGCCTTAAAACCATGAGGTTCAACCGAAGAAAGGATTATAACCGAAAGCAGAATGGCAATTACATACAAAACGAAAATTGCACTTGCCCGTCGTATACTGCTGTCGTCTATACGGCGTTTAAACGCAACGACCGAATTATCATTGCGAGATACGGTCATGGCATTTATTATAAGCAATGCCAAAGTAGTTGTCTTAATACCTCCGGCAGTAGAACCGGGGCTTCCGCCGATAAACATCAACACCAGAGTAAGCAAATAGCCTCCATTTGAAAGAGCCGTGAGGTCAATCGTATTCATACCGGCTGTTCTGGGTGTGACAGACTGGAACGCTGAGCAAAGAAGACGGTGTTTTAAATCCATTCCAGACATTGAAGCATTATATTCAAAAATAAAGAACAGCACCATTCCTCCTGCGATAAGTATTGCAGTGGTGAAAAGTACGATTTTTGAATGAAGAGTATACTTTTTAAAATGATGTTTGTTTTGAAGTATATCATCCCAAACGGTAAAACCTATACCGCCGATTATTATCAGCATCATAATAACAATATTTACAAGAGCGTCGCCTGAATAACCCGTAAGGGAGCAAAACTGTCCGAACTTACCCATAATATCAAAACCGGCATTACAGAAAGCCGAAACAGAGTGGAAAATTGCATAGAACAAACCGTTCCAAAATCCCATCTGAGGGCAAAAGCGTATCATAAGGCACAACGCTCCCAAAGACTCAATAAGTATGGTACCCCGAATTATACGCTTTACCAAAGCAATAACGCCGTCAAGACGCATAGTGCCGGAAGATTCCATAAGGAGTTTTCTCTCCTTTAAAGAAATACGCTTACGAGTAAAAATAACAAAGGTAGAGATGGTTATCATGAAACCAAGTCCGCCTATCTGAATAAGCGCAAGTATAACAATCTTACCAAATAAAGACCAGTGAGTATAAGTATCATACACCACAAGACCGGTAACGCATACTGAGCTTGAGGCAGTAAAAAGAGCGTCCGTATAAGGTGTAAACGCTCTGTTTGCCGATGATATCGGAAGTGTAAGCAATATACTTCCGATAAGAATAACAGCCACAAATGATAGTGCTATAATTCTTGTATATGTGATTGAACGAAGGTTAAGTATTCCCATAAAAAATGCGCCTCTTATAACCGGGATCTACCCCTGATTATTTAATGCTTTTTAAATATTATATCCTTTTTACTCTTTAATGCCGAATATAAAACAGTACCGAGAATTTCAGCTGAAATAAATTCACCGATAAATATGGTGGCAAACATAAACATCATAGTGTCTTCGCTTTGATATACAAACCGCAGAACAAAAGGTACAATAAGTGTGTTGGCTATTACTGTGGGGAGCGGAATCAAAAACCTGTTTTTATCTCTCAGCAAATATGCGCCATATGCCCCGATAAGGGTTGCAAGACTTCCGAAAACTACATCCATGGGAGCACAGCCAAGAAACAGATTTGACAAGATGCACCCGATAAACAGTCCCGGCACAGCCGGAAATGTAAACGCCGCCAGAACGCACAAGGCTTCTGAAATACGCACCTGAACAACTCCTGTTGCGAAGTCACCAAGTATGACGGTCAATACTACATAAACAGCAGCAATAACCGCACCGTAGGTAATGTTTGCAATGTTACTTTTTTTCATTTTTTTCTCTCCTTAGTTTTTATTTAAGTGAGGATGGTTTCGAACTCACTTTTTAACATATTAATTCATAGTACTGCTATGCTCCTCATATGTGGAAGTAAAAATATGACTTCCGTCCTTTTTTGTTTCATCAGTATGATAATAGTAATATTCGTTTAGCTGCGGATTCAAAGCCGCTTTTATGGCCTCAGCACCGGGATTGCAAATAGGCCCCGGAGTAAGTCCTTTATATTTATATGTGTTATAACGGGAATCGACCTCTAAATCAGCATACGAAACAGAGGTCTTGTCATATTTGCCGTCAGTTACTGCATATACAACAGTTGCATCTATTTGCAATGGCATGTCCGCCTTAAGACGGTTTCTGATAACGCCGGCAATTACGGGCAGCTCGTTTTTAAGGAGCGCCTCTCTCTCAATAATGGATGCCACGGTAATTACCTCATAGAAGGACAAATCCGTTGTGTTGTCGCCCGCCTGTGCATACTGCTTTTCAAATTCGCCCAGCAAAGCAGCTATTATATCATGAGCAGTAGTGTCAATAAAAAATTCATATGTGCTGGGGAACAAAAAGCCCTGAAGCCTGTAATCTCTATACGATGACGACGGAATTTCGTTAAGAAAATCAAAGTTATAGTCATCATCCAAAGCCTGATAAAATTCCTCTGCGGTGACTTTTATTGGAGAATTTTCCACAAGCTCTGCTATCTGCTGCAATGAATAACCCTCAGGTATTGTAAGGGTTGCCACATCGGTTCTTATTCCGTTGCCGGAAATGACCTGTAGAATTTCATCATACGAAAGGTCAGAAGAAAGAGAGAATGTTCCGTATTTTATCTTACTTCTGTATCCGGAAAAAAACACCTTGGCTATAAAGCCGGGAGAACTGGATATTATACCTTCTTTTTCAAGAGTTGAAGCTATCTCAAATACCGAATCTCCCTCATTTATAGTAATGGTGGAATAAACCGTTTCATCGCTGCCGTCGGGGGAACAAGCATACAAAACTGCAGCCGCCAGCAACACAACACACAGTATGACAATTATTATCTTTTTCATAATCTTTCTCCCTCGCTAAAGGCGATTTTGTGTATTATAGCATATTATTACATGTTTCGCAAGTCCTCATTCTAAAATTTAACAAATCCTTGACAATAGGGACTTTTCGTTATATAATTTTGATTTATGAAGATAACTTGAATGGAGATGTTTACAGTTGAAACACACAGATTTATGTGATATTTACAAAGACTACAGCAAATATATTGATACCCGGATTACCGTTTGCGGATGGATTCGTTCCATTCGTGATTCAAAAAATATGTGCTTTATTGCACTTAACGACGGTACGGTTTTACAGCCGCTCCAAATTGCAGCTGATAAATCAGCTCTTGAAAACTGTGAAAAGCTCGCAAAGCAGGGCGTAGGCGCTGCAATAAAGGTTACGGGCAAGCTTATTAAAGCCTTTAACGACAAACAGCCCGTAGAACTCCAGCCGGAATCTTTTGAAATACTGGGCGAATGTCCTTCCGATTATCCTCTTCAGAAGAAAAAGCACTCCATGGAGTTTTTAAGAACAATTCCCTATCTTCGTGCAAGGACCAACACATTTAACGCAATGTTCCGTGTTCGTTCTCAGCTTGCAAAAGCTATACACGAATTTTTCCAGAGCAATAACTTCACATATGTTCACACCCCCATCATTACAGGAAGTGACTGCGAAGGCGCCGGTGAAATATTCCGTGTTACTACTCACGAATTTGAAACGCCGTATAAAACGGAAGAAGAATACTATGCCAACGACTTCTTTAAGCAGAAGGCAGGTCTTACCGTGTCAGGTCAGCTTGAAGGAGAAGCTATGGCTATGGCACTTGGTAAAATATACACTTTCGGTCCCACTTTCCGTGCTGAAAATTCAAATACAACACGCCATGCGGCAGAATTTTGGCAGATTGAACCGGAAGTTGCGTTTGCCGACCTGTTTGATATAATCGAACTTGCAACAAATATGATTAAACATATTACTAAACATGTGCTTGACAACTGCCCGGCAGAAATGGACTTCTTTGAAAACTTTTACGAAAAGGGTCTTAAAGCAAAACTTCAGAATATTGTTGACTCTGAATTTGCAGTAGTTGAATACACTGAAGCAATCGACATTCTTTTAAAGGCTGATGCTGATTTTGCATATCCTGTTTCTTGGGGATGCGACCTTCAGACAGAGCACGAAAGATATCTTACAGACATTGTATACAAACGCCCCGTTTTTGTTATTAATTACCCCAAAGACATAAAATCATTCTACATGAAGCTTAATCCGGACGGAAAAACTGTTGCTGCAACCGACCTTTTGGTTCCCGGAGTAGGTGAAATTATCGGCGCAAGCCAGAGAGAAGACAATTATGACCTGCTTATGCAGCAGATAACAAGCCGTAATATGAAGATAGATGACTATCAGTGGTATGTAAATTTAAGAAAATACGGTTCTGCTCCTCACAGCGGTTACGGTTTAGGATTTGAAAGAATGCTTATGTATGTAACAGGTATAGGCAACATAAGAGATACAATGCCATTCCCCAGAACAACCGGATTTTTAGCTTAAACAAACAATACAGATATTAAGCGGTTATAAACCGCCCAAAACAAAAGCTCTTGAATCGGAAATGATTTCAAGAGCTTTTTTATATGCATTTATCGGTTTAAGCTGTGACCATTCATAGCTTAACAAATCTATTATTTCAAATTATACAGTCTTAGAATTGTTGCTATTGCCTGCTCGGTTGTATAGTTATCAAGGGGAGCAAACCTATCATCTCCCACACCTTCCATTATTCCGGCAAGCTGAATATTATATACGCTTTCCTTTGCCCAATCGGAAATATCGCCATCATCTGCAAACATATAGCTTGAAAGGCGGTAGTCTTCATAAACATCTTTATGACCTATATATTTATAAAGTCTATGCAAAATAGCAGCTGCCTCCTGGCGGGTTATCAAATCATTTGGAGCAAATCTGCCGTCACCAACACCGTTAATTATTCCCATACTGCTCAGCGCAAGTATCTTTTCGTTATCGGTATCGATAAAAGCTGCACTTCCATCATTATCCGTCATATTCATAACGCTCAGCATTTCATAAGCAAGTTCACAGAAATTTTCTCTGCTGATATTTTTTCTGTATCTTTTTTGCAGCTCTTCGGGAAGCAGATTTTTTTCTACAGCCTCATTCACAATCTCTTTTGCCCAATCAGACGGCGTATCGTAAACGCACTTTACCAGTGTTTGGCGTGTAGGTCCTCCCTTACCAAGATTGGTTCCCATTATTGCAAGTCCGTTTTCAAACTCTCCCCCTAAGCACCACTCGTCAGCATGGAGCATAACCTTTCCTTGCTCATCGATATAATAAACATCACCGTAACGGTTGTATATTATATTTCTAACAACCGCAGCCATTCCTTCACTAAACGCCCCCTGAACGCACATACCGCCCGAAAGAGTGAGAACTACCTCTCCTTTAGTGTTTATATAGCCCTCAAAATCATCATTTGAGATGCCTATTGTATTATTATCACCAAGCTCTGTTATGTAGCTGCAATTCTGTGCAATAGTATCACCGTCAAGGTTTATGAGCTTTTGCATCCATACGGGATCTGTTATCTTAAAGAGGTTTTCTCCCAGATAGTCGATTGACTGATCCCCTATCGGAACTACGAGCTCACCTTCTATGTTCATAAGTCCCTCTTTTTCATATCCGCTGTCCGAAACAATAAAAGCACCTTCACAGGGAATATTTTTCAGCGTATATTGTCCCAAATCCAGAATCTGCTCATAATTTTCATCCAATATTTTAACACTGCCGCTTCCTGTGAGAACATTATATTTTTCACAGCCGGCATATATGGAAATACTGCCCGAATCGAAGTTCTTTATTAAATTGCCGTCTTTATCGAGTATGCTCCATTTGTTATCCTTGAGAGCCTGATAATTTTCGCCCAGTATAAACAGACTGTCATATGCTGGCTGTAAAATTATATTACCGCTGACATCTGCAATACCGCACAGTCCCGTCTCACTGCGGAAAGGGAACCTGCCGTTTTTGTCGGGAATGGGGTAACCTATTCCTGATTCAGGATTCTGATAATCAACATATCTTGCGTCAAGCAGCAGCTGTCCGTCTTCTTTTGAATATATCTTCAAAATTCTGTCATTTATATCGTCCTCACAGCTTACTGCACATATATAATTCTCTGTTTCACTGAAAACATAATCATTATTGTCAAAATGTGCAAAGGCATTGCCGGCATTATCGTAAAGGGTTGCCTCGTTTCCGTTGTAAAATACATTATAGCCCGTTATTCCCACTGCGTCATCGGTCACATTGCCGTAATTGTCAAGATATATCTTGCTTTGGTCATTGCGGGTAAGCACATATCCGGTTTGAGTTTTCACTACAGAAAATACACCATCAAAATCTATATATTCAAAATCCCACTGCGGGTCAGACAGATTATATGCCGGCACTCCGGAGCGGATAACTCCGTATTTTTCACCGTCATAAACTACATAAACCCCGTCATCAAATGAGTCCCACCAATAGGCAGATGATACCTCTATCCACTCGCTGTTTTGTATCACTGTTTTACCCGATTTATCTATAAATTCGCCATTCCCCATATAAGCGATTCCGCCGTAAAAACCGGAGGAAAAATCAGGAACCGTCATAACGGGTTTCCCTTGTACATTAATCACCTCATGTGTCCATACATCACCCTCACAACTTGATACAAATGCCAATCCCTCATTAAAAGGGGAAATCATTCTGTATTTAAAATCGGTTATTTCATTTCCCTTAAGGTCGTAAAATCCGCTTTTATCATATGCTTTCTGTGCGGCAATTCTGCCTTCACTTATGGCGTAAATATTAGTATTTTCCATAGGAATAACCGTATTGCCCTCAAAATCGATTATACCGTAAAGAGTGCCGTATTGTTCCTTATCTTCCCTGTCACTGGGGCGGCTCACTTTTATCAATCCTTCATCCGGGTATACATAATTGACTTCATAAGAAAGCAAAGTGTCAAGAACTATGTTTCCTCTGCTGTCGATAAAACCGTAAAGACCGTCTTTTTTCATAGCATAGCCGGAAATGTCCCCATCATAATGCAATCCCCTCATCTCATCATATACAAATCCGGTTAAAGTGCTTCCGTTTGTATCAATTAAACCATATTTTCCGTCCTTTTTAGCAACTGCAATCCCGTTATCACTGAAAGGATAAATACTGTCATATTCGGCAGGTATCACTGTTTCAAAGTTATAATTAACCGCTCCGCACTTGCCGTTTTCATAAAAGTCCATAATGCCGTTTGAAAACACAAGCCCGGTTGTCATATTATGTCTGTGAACAAATCTTTCATAAGGAAAAATCCCTATTTCATCTCCTGCGTATGTATATACACCAAATTCTCCCTGGTAAGCATAAAGAGGCCGACCGTCATTATTGCCGGACAAATCTATAATTACACAACCGTTGTCGTTAACTGACAATACCTTACCTTCAAACTCTCCCACAACTTGACCATGGGAAGTAATCAAATAATTTTTATCACCCAGCACTGCAAGGCTTACACCAATACTGTTGAATTCTCCCACGCTGTCATAATCCTGTGAAACTTTACTGCCGTTCATATCGTAAACGGCGGTTTTTCCGTTGCTGTCAGTTGCCGTAATAGCACCGATTTTACGGTTTACTTCCACAAGATTATACTCCATTGGCAGGATATAACTATATCCCCAATCATTGCTTCCATATACAGGTATGGATAAAACAAATGACAAAATAATCAGCAAACAAACCATTCTTTTCACTACGCATCACCTCATTTATATTTTAGCACAAAAAAAATTCATCATCAACACCCAAGCATAATTTGACGAAATTTGCAATAATTTGCGCCATATTCTGAAAACACTTGCAATATATGGTGTGTATATGATATAATAGCTTCATATGTGGTGACATAAGAGATTTTGCATTGCCAAGGCAAATCTCACTGATTTCACCAACAAAGATTACATATTAAAGTGAGGTAAAAGAAATGAAAAAATTAGTTTCATTGGTACTTACAGTTGCTCTGGCACTAAGTATGTCACTTGCATTTACAGGCTGTAACAAAGCTGACAATGCTACAGACAGCGAAACAATCGCAAAAAACGGAAAAATGGTTATAGGTATTACCGTTTATGAACCTATGAACTACCAAGAAGAAGACGGCTCATGGACAGGTTTTGACACCGAGTTTGCACAGGCTGTATGTAAAAAGCTGGGCGTTGAGCCTGAATTTGTAGTAATCAACTGGGATAACAAATTTATTGAGCTTGAAACAGGTAGCATAGACTGTATATGGAATGGTATGACCATCACAGACGAAGTTAAAAATAATGCTGATGTATCAACCCCCTATGTAAAGAATGCTCAGGTTGTTGTTATGGCTGCCGACAAGGCTGAGTCAGTAAAATCTGTTGAAGAGCTTAAAGGTCTTAAATTCGTGGCAGAACAAGGTTCAGCCGGTGAGATTGCAATAAAAGAGAACGGTCTTGACGAAAACTATATTGCATGTGCTACACAGGCAGATGCACTCCTTGAAGTACAGAGCGGAGCATCGGACGCATGTGTTATAGATATTTCCATGGCAAATTCAATGACCGGCGAAGGCACAAGCTACGCTGATCTTGCCCCCTCTATCGAGCTTACTACCGAGGAGTACGGTATCGCATTCAGAAAGGGTTCTGACCTTACAGAAAAGGTTAACAGCATTATGGAAGAACTCAAGGCTGACGGCACTTTAGACGAGCTTGCAAAGAAATACAATCTTACACTTGCATTTTAATTGAGTTTAAACGGGCATAAGGG
>URVP01000030.1 GCA_900551345.1 uncultured Eubacteriales bacterium | reverse complement strand
AAATACTACTTGTCCAATTTAACAGGAAATATTATAGCACAAAAAAATTCATAATGCAACGAATTTTTTGACTTTTTTTACAAAAACCCTCTGCCTTTTTGTTCACTTTGCCCATAAATCGCCTTTTTATCCATAATTTAAGGCATATCTTATACGCATTTTAACAAAAGTTTTTTGAGCACAAAGAATACAAAAAGCCGCACATAAAAAGCGTGCGGCTTAACGATTTATAATATACTTTGTAAAAATTGCTGCGTTCTGGGATTTTGGGGATTTGAAAAAATTTCTTCGGGGGTTCCCTCTTCGGCAATTGCGCCGTCACACATAAAGATCACACGGTCGGCTACCTCTCTGGCAAAACCCATCTCATGAGTTACAACCACCATGGTCATACCGTCACGGGCAAGCTCCTTCATGGTATCCAGAACCTCTCCCACCATTTCGGGGTCAAGTGCCGATGTAGGCTCATCAAAAAGCATAACATCAGGCTGCATGCAAAGGGCTCTGACTATGGCAACCCTCTGTTTCTGGCCTCCAGAAAGCTGGGAAGGATAAGCATACGCTCTGTCTTTCAGACCGACTCTGTCAAGAAGTGCAAAGGCTCTTTTTTCCGCCTCCTCCTTTTCAAGGCCTAAAAGTTTGATGGGGGCAAGAGTCATATTTTTAAGTATGGTCATATGAGGGAACAGATTAAACTGCTGGAACACCATACCCATTTTCTGACGGTGCTTATTGATATTAACCTTAGGGTCGGTAATATCCGTACCCTCAAAATAAACATGACCTCCGGTTGACTCCTCCAAAAGATTCAGAGAGCGTAAAAATGTAGATTTACCCGAACCTGACGGTCCGATAATAACAACTACTTCGCCTTTTTTAATTTCACAATCCACTTCTCTGAGAGCATGTATGGAATCTTTAAAACATTTGGAAAGTTTTTCCGTTTTAATCATTACATTATCGTTCACTGTTTCTCAGTCTCCTTTCCAAAAGACTTACACACTTGGACAGGGCAAGCACCATAATAAGATAAATAATTGCCACCGCCACAAGAGGCATAAATGCACTGTATGTCGCCGCCCTGATAGCATTACCCGAATACATAAGGTCTCCTATGCCTATATAGAAAGCAATGGAAGTTTCTTTAAGCAAAACTACAAACTCATTGGCAAGAGCAGGCAAAACCGCTTTAAAAGCCTGCGGGAAAACAATATACCACATTGTCTGCATGTAGCCGAAACCTAAGCTTCGTCCTGCCTCGGTCTGTCCGTTATCAACGCTCATTATTCCGCCTCTTACAATTTCGGCAACATATGCACCTGAATTAAATCCGAAGCAGATTACAGCGGCAATAAACTTATCAACACCGATAGGCATAAATATTACAAAATATATAATCATAATCTGCACAACCACCGGCGTACCTCTTATTACGGTGAGATAAACCTGTGATATGCCGTTTAACACTCTTAGTATTAAACCTCGTTTTGTATTTTTTATATATGTACATCTGATAAATGCTACAATAAAGCCTAATATGATACCTATTATAAGAGCAAAAAACGTTAGCTTAATAGTTACCCAAAGACCGGATAATACTGTCTTCCAACGGTCATGTACAATGAAATTTTTAACAAAATCTTTTTTTGTGTTATTCCAAAACTTACCTATAAATCCTGCTGTATCTGGCTTATCACTGTTGTATTTGGGAGTCAGACACTGTACAAAACCTTTTTTGATGTTATTTGACTCAATATTTTTTTCTTCAACATTTCCGTTTGCATCCGTAACTGCAACGGTAGTTTTTTCATCAATGTCGGAATCCACATCAATAACACCGCCATAGACGGTATTAACAGCTTTGTCAGATGCATATATAACGAATCCGTCTTTTGTATCGTATATATTTATCGACGCTTTTACCGTTATCGGTTCAGCCTGTTTAACAAGCTCTAAAAGTTCGCCTTCAAATTCAAGCTTAAAATCAAGGGCTGACTTAAACATTGTACCGTTTTCTTTTTTTACATCGGTGCTCATAAAGCGGTCATATTCGGGAGATATTACGCTGTATGCATCTACGGTTTCCACCACACAATCGGCAATAATATTCTTTTCATCACCGTATTCAATGCTGTTAACCGTTATATTGTTTTTATCTGCTATATATGTAAGCACTTTGCCCGTTGCCATGCTGTCAAATTCGGTATTTATCAGCTGCTGTGCGTCCTCTTTTGATATTTGTGAAGCCGTGGTTTGCGACCTGATTGCAAAAATGCACGCTCCTACAACCACACACAGAATAAGCAAAGAAACAATAATCACCGATAATTTCTTTTTTGTCATTTATACTCTCCTCTTTCGGGTAATTTTTTCATATATGCCAAACTGTTATTTTAACCGTCCCGTGTAAATTACGGCTGAAATAACAGCTCGGTTTTATTAAAACAAAAATTACACTTTGGTTTTACCCCCATGTTCTGCATAGGTTTAGTTCCACCTCAAAGGGGCTGCCGTTTTGCGACAGCCCCTTATCAGTAAAAACATAAATATTATTCAGCCTTAATATACTTAGAAATAATTTCGTCGATTGTTCCGTCTGCAGTAAGTTTTTCAAGTGCAGCGTTAATCTTGTCAAGAAGCTCGTCATTATCCTTTGCAACTGCGATTGCATAGTCCTCTACGGCATATTCAGTATCAAGGATGGTAAGACCTTCATTTTCAGCTACAAAAGCCTTTGCAGGTTCATTATCAATAATAACCGCATCAACATCGCCGCCTTTAAGAGCTATAACAGCATCTGCACCCTTGCTGTACTGAGTTACATTGTCAGCGCCGTAATCATCTGTTGCATAAATATCGCCTGTTGTTCCAAGCTGAACACCGATTTTTTTACCGTCAAGGTCTTCAATTGATTTTATGTCGGAGCCTTCGTTAACTATAACAACCTGAATACCTGTTGCATAGCTTGATGAGAAGTTAACTTCTTCAAGTCTCTCATCGGTAATTGTCATACCTGCGATACCAACATCAACTTCACCTTTATTAACAGATGTAATGATTGAATCGAACTCCATGTCAACAACTTCAAGAGTCATACCCAGTTCTTTTGCAATAGCTTCTGCAATATCAATGTCTATACCTACAAACTTGTCGCCTTCCTTATATTCATAAGGAGGGAAAGCTGCATTGGTTGCCATTTTGAAAACATTATCCTCTTTTGCCGCATCGTTGCCGTTTCCGTTATCAGTGCCGCCGCTGCAAGCAGTAAAGCTCATAACAAGCATCATTGCTGCAAGGACGAGGCAAAGAATTTTTGAAAATTTCATTGTTAAAACCTCCGTTTATTCAACTTATTTTTTTTACTAAATTATACATTCGCTGATATGCCTTGTCAAGGGATTTTCGATTTTTATGCAAAATCATCTGTTTTTTTGCATAATTATTCTGCCTTACATATACAAATTGTTTTATTGTCGTCTGTGTACTTTTATGGTTGTCAATAAGGATAAACAAAAAAAGCAGCTTTTTCGTTTATAAATTAAATATAGGTAAAAATGCATAACTGTTTTCAACTTTTACACTTAATTTTTGCATACAAATAGGGCATAATTAATATTACAATTACTTGACAATTATATGGAAAATATAGTATAATCTCAAGGATGTTGGATTTGCATTTTTCATTCCGGCACAAGGTAATAATAATTACAATTCAGATAAAGGAGAGGTTACCATGAAAAAAACCATGGACGGTAATACCGCCGCTGCTCATGTATCCTATGCGTTTACTGAAGTAGCAGGTATTTACCCCATCACACCTTCTACCGTTATGGCTGAACAGGTTGACGCCTGGGGCGCTGAAGGTAGAAAGAACCTTTTCGGACAACCCGTTAAGGTAGTAGAAATGCAGTCTGAAGCAGGTGCGGCAGGTGCTGTACACGGTGCATTGCAGTCAGGTGCACTCAGCTCAACCTACACAGCTTCTCAGGGTCTGCTTCTTATGATTCCCAACATGTACAAAATCGCAGGTGAAAGACTTCCTGCTGTTTTCCACATCAGTGCAAGAGCTCTTGCTTCACATGCACTTTCAATTTTCGGCGATCATTCCGATGTAATGGCTTGCCGCCAGACAGGTTTTGCAATGCTTGCATCAAGCAATGTTCAGGAAGTTATGGATCTTGGCGGTGTTGCTCACCTTGCAGCAATTAAATCAAGCATGCCGTTTATTCACTTCTTTGACGGTTTCAGAACTTCTCACGAAATTCAGAAGATTGATGTTATTGATTACAGCGTGTTTGACAAGCTTCTTGATAAAGATGCTGTAGAAGCGTTCAGAAAGCGTTCTCTCAACCCTGAAAGACCCGTTGCAAGAGGTTCAGCTCAGAACCCTGATATCTTCTTCCAGGCAAGAGAAGCATGTAATCAGTATTATGATGCAATTCCCGGCATTGTTCAGGAATACATGGATAAGATATATGAAGAAACAGGCAGAAGATACAACCTGTTTGATTACTACGGTGCACCCGATGCAGAACATGTAATCGTAGCAATGGGTTCTATCTGTGATACAATCGAAGAAACTGTTGATTATCTTAACGCTAAGGGTAAAAAGACAGGTGTAGTAAAGGTAAGACTTTACCGTCCTTTCTTTACAGACGCTTTCTTTAAAGTTCTTCCCAAAACAGTTAAGAAAATTGCTGTTCTTGACAGAACAAAAGAACCCGGTTCAATCGGCGAACCCCTTTATCAGGATGTATGTACAGCATTTATCAATGCAGATGTTAAGCCTGAAATCTTCGCAGGCAGATACGGTCTTGGTTCAAAGGATACTACTCCCAGCCATATCGTTTCAATTTATAAAAATCTTGAAAAAGATCAGCCTAAGGATCACTTTACAATCGCTATCAACGACGATGTAACACATCTGTCACTTCCGGTTGAAGAAGATATCGATACAACTCCCGAAGGCACAATTAACTGCACATTCTGGGGTCTTGGTTCTGACGGTACCGTAGGTGCAAACAAGAATTCAATTAAGATTATCGGTGATAATACAGACCTTAATGTTCAGGCATATTTCTCATATGACTCAAAGAAGTCGGGCGGTATTACTGTTTCTCACCTTCGTTTCGGCAAACAGTTTATCAAGTCCCCCTATCTTGTAAATAAGGCTGACTTCCTCGCTTGTCACAACGCTGCATATCTTACAAAGTATGATATGGTAAGCACAATCAAGCCGGGCGGAACATTCCTTCTTAACTGCGCATGGGATCTTGATGAACTTAATGTTCATATGCCCGCTGACAAAAAGCGTATTCTTGCTAAAAACAACATTAAGTTCTATACAATAGACGCTGTTGCTCTTGCAAAGGAAATCGGACTTGGCGGAAGAATCAACACAATCATGCAGTCCGCATTCTTCAAGCTGGCAAACATTATTCCTATCGATAAGGCTATCGAATATATGAAGGGCGCTATCTACAAGAGCTACGGTAAAAAGGGTGAAGATATCGTTAACATGAACTATGCCGCTGTTGAAGCAGGCGTAAATGCTGTTAAAGAAATCCAGATTCCCGCTGACTGGGCAAATGCTGTTGACGCTCCCGAAGCAGAAAGCAACAAACCCGAATTTATCAAGAATATAGTTGATGTTATCAACGCTCAGGACGGTGATTCTCTTCCCGTTTCAGCTTTCATTGAAAACGACATGGTTGACGGTTCATTCCCGGCAGGTACTTCCAAGTATGAAAAGAGAGGCGTAGCTGTTTCAATTCCTCAGTGGCACAATGAAAAATGTATCGGATGTAACCAGTGTTCATATGTATGTCCTCATGCTACAATCAGACCCTTCCTCCTTACGGATGAAGAGGTAGCCAATGCTCCCGCAGGTATGAAGACGATGACCCCCAAGGGTAAGGCACTTGAAGGATATAAAGTATTCGTAGGCGTTTCCGCTCTTGACTGTACAGGATGCGGTAACTGTGCTCAGGTTTGTCCTGCTCCCGAAAAGGCGCTGACAATGGTTCCTGCAGAAACTCAGAACGACCAGATCGCTTGCTGGGATTATGCAGTTAACCTTCCTCACAAGGAAAACCCCATGGGCAAAAAGACAGTTATCGGCAGCCAGTTCGAGCAGCCGCTTCTTGAATTCTCAGGCGCATGCGCAGGCTGCGGCGAAACTCCTTATGCAAGACTTGTTACTCAGCTGTTCGGTGACAGAATGTATATCGCTAACGCTACAGGCTGTTCATCAATCTGGGGTAACAGTGCTCCTTCCACACCTTATACAACAAACTACAAAGGTTTCGGTCCTGCATGGGCTAACTCCTTGTTTGAAGATAATGCAGAGTTCGGTCTCGGTATGCTTACAGGTGTAAAGCAGCAGAGAAACAGAATTAAAGCTCTTTGCGAAAAACTTATTGAATCCGGTGCTAAAGAAGACTGCAAGAATGCAGCTCAGGCATGGATTGACACAATGGATAAGGGCGAAGAATCAAAGGCTACATCAGCAGCTCTTGTTGAAGCTCTTTCCGCTTGCGACTGCGCAAATGATGAGCTAAAAGCTATCAAGGATGAAATTCTTAATAATAAAGAACATCTCGTTATGAAGTCACAGTGGATCTTTGGCGGTGACGGATGGGCATATGATATCGGTTACGGCGGTCTTGACCATGTACTTGCTTCCGGCGAGAATGTAAATGTTCTTGTATTTGATACAGAAGTTTACTCAAACACAGGCGGTCAGGCTTCAAAGGCCACACCTACAGGTGCTATCGCTAAACTTGCTCAGGCAGGTAAGCAGGTTAAGAAAAAAGACCTTGCAATGATGGCTATGTCCTACGGTTATGTATATGTAGCTCAGATAGCTATGGGTGCTGACTATAATCAGTGTCTTAAAGCTATAACAGAAGCTGAGGCATATCCGGGTCCCTCTCTTATCATCGCATATGCTCCTTGTATCAACCACGGTATCAAGAAGGGTATGGGTACAGCTCAGGCTGAAATTAAGAGAGCCGTTGCAGCAGGTTACTGGCAGATGTTCAGATTCAATCCTACTCTTGCAGAGCAGGGTAAGAATCCCTTCTCTCTTGATTCAAAAGCTCCTACTGCTGATTATCAGGAATATATTCTTAACGAGGTTCGTTATGCATCTCTTAAGAAGATGTTCCCCGACAGAGCAGACGAACTGTATGCTAAGTCAGAACAGCAGGCTAAAGAGAAGTACGAAAAATATACAAAGTTCGGAAGTCTTTTTGAATAATAAGAGCCGCACTATACAAACAGCGCACCCCTCGGTATTAATGCCGAGGGGTGCTTTTTTTTAATATCTGTATTTACTTTAAATGTATTCTGTGATATAATACTAAATTATATAATTTTAAAGAAAATAAATTATAGGAGGGTAAATGGCCATGGAAGATAACCGGAAAGCATATTTATTTGAAAACGCACCTGTGCCGAAAGCCGTTATGTCAATGGCTATACCTACCGTTATGAGCTCTCTTGTAATGGTTATATACAATTTGGCGGACACCTATTTTGTGGGAATGCTTAACAACCCCATTCAAAATGCCGCCGTTACCCTTGCAGCGCCTGTTCTTCTTGCGTTCAATGCTATTAACAATCTGTTCGGCGTGGGCAGTTCCAGTATGATGAGCCGCGGACTGGGGACAAAAGAATATGACCTGGTTCGCAGAGTGTCTGCATTTGGATTTTATTGCTCGGTTATAAGCGGACTGCTTTTTTCGCTGATATATATACTTGCAAAAAATCCTCTTCTTGCTCTGCTGGGAACAGATGCCGAAACATATACAGCCACAGCGGAATATTTAAAATGGACCACCGCATTCGGAGCAATGCCATCCATACTTAATGTTGTTATGGCATACTTAGTGCGTTCCGAAGGTTCCACGCTCCATGCAAGTATCGGCACAATGAGCGGCTGTTTTTTGAACATTATTCTTGACCCCATCTTTATTATGCCCTGGGGACTTAACATGGGTGCTGCCGGAGCAGGTCTTGCTACCTTTATTTCTAACTGTGTTGCATGTATGTATTTTTTCGTGCTGCTGTTTGTTAAAAGAGGAAATACTTATGTATGCGTAAATCCTCGCATGTTTAAGCCTAAAAAGTCAATCGTTATAGGCGTATGCGGAGTGGGTATACCGGCTTCCATTCAAAATTTACTGAATGTAACGGGTATGACTGTACTTAATAATTTTACTGCTGCTTATAACTCCAATGCTGTGGCAGCAATGGGTATAGCACAAAAGATTAATATGATTCCCATGCAGATATCTTTAGGCTTTTCTCAGGGAATTATGCCGCTTATAAGCTATAACTACGCTTCAAAAAACTACGACAGAATGAAAAATGCTCTTGTATACACAATCAAAGTATCAATGATATTCCTTTTCGCTATTACTTTTGGTTATTATATAGGGGCAGGCTTCTTAATGAAGCTGTTTATGGATAACAGCAGTATTATTGAATACGGAACAGGTTTTATAAGAGGAATGTGCCTCTCGCTTCCTTTTTTGTGCATGGACTTTTTGGCGGTTGGCGTGTTCCAGGCAACAGGAATGGGCACAAAAGCTTTTATATTTGCAATCCTGAGAAAAATTGTGTTGGAAATACCTTTACTTTTCACTTTAAATTGGCTCTTCGGTGTTTACGGTCTGGCTTATGCACAGCTTGGAGCTGAACTGATTTTGGCAATCGCGGCGGTGACAGTACTGCAACATATGTTTAAAAAATTCAAAAACGCTTAATATTTCCACTATTAAAGGAGATTTGCCTGCACAATGGATATTTTAATTGATATTATAATAGATTTTATTTTTGAAGGAGCCATTTCAGCCTCCAAATCTAAGCACGTACCTCTTCCGGTACGCATTGCATTAGCGGGTCTTATTTTGATAATTTTAACCGGTTTGGCTGTATTGTTGCTCACAGCAGGAGTCAGAACTCAAAACATGCTTCTTGTAATATCAATGGCGGCATTTCTTACAGTTGGTATAATTTTTATATGTTTTAAAGTGAAAAAGCATCTGCAATGTAACAAAGCACGGCAAACTGCTTCAACAAAAAAATAACAAAATTTCAACATTCTAAGGTATGTGCATATGCGTACATACCTTTTTTTATTCCATTTCACTTTTGTACTCTTAAAAGATGCTCATAACATATAATTATTGACAAAATACTTGCCATATGGTAAACTTATCCTAATTACAGGGATTTATTTATATTATTTTAGGAGGTTATTTCATGAGAAAGATTTTAGCTTTACTTTTAACTGCAACAATTCTTTCATCAATGCTGTTCACCTTTACGGTATCTGCCGCAGCAGCACCGGTGACAGCGGTTACAGCCGCACAAGATTGGACGGTAGAAAACACCACATATGATCCTGACACAAAGATTTTATCCAACGGTAATTATCAATTTCTTGTAACACCCAACGAAGATAACACTTTTACAATTAATGCACATAAAAGTAATGTTGCACCACCCGAATGGGAAACAGTATGTATCCCGGAATCCTTTACATATGACGGTGTTACATATACCTGCACCGCTGTGGGCAGAAGGTTGATGAGTGGGGGAACCAGCGGAAGCGACCGTGTAAATTCCACGCTGAAAAAAGTCATACTTCCCGACACCATTACATCACTTGCCAACGATGCTTTTAAATCATGTAGTGCTCTTTCCGAAATAAACCTACCGGAAGGACTTGTCACAATAGGCAACTATGCGCTTCGTTCAACAGCAGTTACCTCAATAACCATTCCGTCTACGGTAACCGTTATTAACGGTAATGCTTTTACAGGATGTACAGCGCTTGCATCGGTTAATTTTGCACCCGGAAGCAGTCTTACAACCATAGGTCAAAACGCCTTTGACGGCTGCACAGCGCTTATTTCGATTCAGCTTCCTGACAGCCTTACAAAGATAGATGGATATGCTTTCCAGAATTCAGGTCTTACCTCGATGAACATTCCGGCATCTGTCACATCCATGGACGCAAGAGCCTTCAACGGAACAGATATAACGGAATTTACCATCAGCGGGGACAACACAGCATATACAGCCGAAGAAGGTATCATATATAACAAAGCAAAAACCCAGCTTGTCATATATCCGCCGGCATGCACTGGTAGCTTCACTTTCCCCGAGGGCGTTACAAGCACAGCGGACTATGCATTTTTCGGTTCAAGTGTTGAGACCGTAACCATTCCCGCAAACCTAAGTCTAGGTAAGAATGCTTTTATGAATTCAGCTTTGACACAGGTGTCTTTCGCAGATGGATTTAACAAAACCTCTCTTCCTGAAAGAGCATTTGCCGGAACAGCAATAACCTCAATAACCATTCCGGCTTCGGTAACAGTCCTTGGAGCCAACTTCTTCTCGGATTGTACAAATTTGTCATCTGTTATTTTTGAATCCTGCGAAGCAGAAACAGGCAACTATTCAGCTGTTATTCCAAAAACTATAACCGCAATAGGCTCAGGACTTTTCTATAATTGTTCATCTATTGAATCCGTAGCTTTTGAGGACGGCAGCTCCATAAATAAAGTGCCCGAAAACTTTATCCGGAATTCAGGCGTAAAATATCTTCAGCTCCCGGAAGGAACCGAATCTTTCGGAAGCAATGCGTTCTATGATACAAAATCTATCGAAACTATAGTATTCGGACCTTTCAGCGCTGAAAAGCTTTCCGTGAGCGGAATTACCTTCCCTGCAACTGTAACTTCCCTCAGCAAAAATCTGCTCTACAACAGCGCAATTCCCTCTGTTGACTTTGAAGAGGGCAGCACCGTAACTTCACTTCCCGAAGGCTTTGTAAGGAACAGTTCAGTGGTATCCGTAACCCTTGCACCGTCAATTACCTCCATAGGCAATTACGCTTTTGCAGGATTGAAAAAACTGACCACATTAAACGGCAGCACTGATGTGTACGATTTATCATCAGTTACCTCATCTTTTGGAACCGGCGCATTTTTCCAAACCGAGGCACTTACAGGAACGATGGTTATTAATGCGGAAACCATTGGAAAAGAATGTTTTAAACAAATGAGTAAAATATCAAAATTCGTTTTTAAAGAAAACACAAAATCTGTAAGTAATAATATTTTCTCACTTGATACAGGAATTGACGAGATAGTTTTTCTTGGAAAGACTGCTCCTACATTCGGCGCAAACATATATGACAGAGTTGCTAACGACGGAAATACATTTACAGTGTATTATCCCATTGACGCTACAGGTTACACCGAAAATGCCAACTTCTATGACCCTGATGCTGCGGGCAGAACATATACCGCTATATCAGGCGGATATATAGCTTCAGCTGCTGATTACGGTGATAGCGTTACCGTTACATATACTCTTGCAGATGTTAGCAATGAAGATGCCGTATTGTATGCAGCAGTATATGACAGCAGTGAAACACTTATAGATGTAAAGTCAGTTTCATCAGACGGCTCTTTTGTAACCTTGGATAGTTCTGCTGATGTTGCCTATGTAAAGCTGTTTGTATGGAACAGCGTTGGCAACGCAAAGCCTTTATATGATGCGTACACATATGAATTGATTGAAGCTCCTGAGGAAATACAATAAAAATCAGTTTCGGTTAAATTACTGTTAAAAACCACAAATGCATTAAGCTTTGTAATAGACTGACACCATTTTAAAGTGGTGTCAGTTTTGTTTATTTGATTTTAAGATGTTTATTTAAATGAACATCTTTAATCATTTTTAATTAAAACACCCTCCTATGGTGCATATTCGCCGCAGGAGGGTTATTGATTACAGAAAATATTTTTTACTTATAAAGTCTCATTTTTGAGGTAATATATCGTTTAAGTGTTTGAGGAAGAGGCATATATTCATCTGCCTTTGATATAAGAGCAGCCGCCTCAGCTCGTGTTATGCTTCCGTACGGACGAATAGTGTTATCCGGGAATCCGCTTATAATATTTAATCCGAGAAGATTCTGTATAGCCTCCAAGCTCCAGTCGGGCACTGATGCCGAATCGTCAAATGTTAAAGCATACGGCTTAGGTGTGTTGAATTCCTGTATAATATTATACAGCATTGTAAATGCCTCTGCACGAGTCAGCTTTTCATAGGGCAAAAATGCTGCTCCGCCATCTGTACCCGAACCTTTGATTATTCCTGCCTCATATGCCAAAAGGCCCTGGTTGTACAGCCATGCAGGCATTGTATCTTTATCGGTAAAACTAAAATCATTCACATTGGGAGTTTCTCCTGCAATGCCCACAGCTGCATTAAGAAGCATTACAAAATCTCCCCTTGTTAAAACGGTATCCGGTTCAAAATAAAAGTTGCCTCCTATTTGATTACCCCTGAACACATTATCAAGGGCAAGCTCCACCGCATACGGTTCAGACCAATGTCCCTCTATGTCAATGTAAGGGAATTGTGCTGTTTCGGGAGTTTCATCCGGATTTTCATCGGGATTTTCGTCCGGGTTTTCGTCCGGATTTTCATCCGGATTTCCATCAGGGTTTTCATCGGGTGTTTCATCCGTCCCGTCGTCGCCCGGAGCCTGTT
>URVP01000029.1 GCA_900551345.1 uncultured Eubacteriales bacterium | reverse complement strand
TGGAATTGCGAGAAACCATGAACGGAGGACCGGATATGATCTGTAAGCAGGCTCTTTATCCTCAAATATTGACAAAGAGCCAAAAGAAAAGCACAGCAGACATATCAATCTGCTGTGCTTATGTTATTTATAAGTGATAATCAATTGTTAATTATTCACCTTTAGGACCTGCATCAACAATGTGCTGAGGCATATGAGTGTACTTCTTGAAGTTCTCATTGAATCTGTTTGCAAGATCCTTTGCTGTAGCTTCATATGCAGCCTTGTCTGTCCAGATATCCTTGGGATTAAGAATATCAGAAGGAACATTGGGGCAGGACTTGGGAATCTTAACATTGAAGATGGGGTCAAGTTCATATTCAACCTTATCTTCGTTAAGCTCGCCCTTAAGTGCTGCTGCAACCATAGCTCTTGTATACTTAAGTTTCATTCTCGGAACATCGCCGGCTTTACCACCGCACCAGCCTGTATTTACAAGGAATACATTAGCACCGGTAGCTTCTACCTTTTCACCAAGCATCTCAGCGTATTTGCTGGGGTCAAGGGGAAGGAAGGGAGCACCAAAGCATGTTGAGAATGTGGGAGTAGGCTCTGTAATGCCTCTCTCTGTACCTGCAAGCTTGCTTGTGAAGCCTGATACAAAGTGGTACATAGCAGCGTCGTTGTCAAGCTTAGAGATGGGAGGAAGAACACCGAAAGCGTCAGCTGTAAGGAAGATAACGGTTTTCGGCTGATTTCCCTGACCTGAAAGCTCAGCGTTGGGGATGTATTCGATAGGATAACCTACACGAGTATTTTCTGTAATGCTGTCGTCATCAAAGTCAAATTCTCTTGTTTCATCGTCCATAACAACATTTTCGATAAGAGAACCGAATTTAATAGCGTTCCAGATTTCGGGTTCGTTTTCTTCTTTAAGGTTGATGCACTTAGCGTAGCAGCCGCCCTCAAAGTTGAATACACCGTGATCTGACCAGCCGTGCTCGTCGTCACCGATAAGATTTCTTTCGGGATCTGCTGAAAGTGTTGTCTTACCTGTACCGGAAAGACCGAAGAATACAGCAGTGTCACCGTCTTTACCGATGTTTGCTGAGCAGTGCATGGGGAATACATTCTGCATAGGCATAAGGTAGTTCATAACTGAGAATACGCTCTTCTTGATTTCGCCGGAATACTGAGAACCTGCGATAAGAACAAGCTTCTGCTCATAGTCAATCATGATTGCAGCTTCGCTGCGAACACCGTCAAGCTCAGGAATGCACTTAAATCCGGGAGCTGCAATAACGGTGAAGTCTTCGCTGAAGTTTGCAAGGTCATCAGCTGTAGGTCTTCTCAGAAGCTGATGAATGAACAGGTTCTGTGAAGCAAGTTCGTTAATGATTCTGAAAGACTTCTGACAAGCGGGATCAGCACCTGCAAAACCGTCGAAAATAAAGATTTCTCTGTTCTGAAGATATGCGATCATCTTAGATTTGATAGCGTCGAATTTCTCCTGAGAAATTGCAACATTTACCTTACCCCAAGCGATCTGGTCATGTACGCCTTCGCTGTCAACGATAAACTTATCGTTAGCTGAACGGCCTGTGTATTTACCTGTTGTAACAACAAGTGCACCTGTGTTTGAAAGCTTGCCTTCGCCTCTTTCAAGAGCCTTTTCGGTAAGCTGTGCAGGTGTAAGATTTCTGTAAACTGCCTTCGGCGAAATGATGCCGAGTTTTTCAATACCGTAAGTTTCCATTTTAAACACCTCTCTAAAAAAAATTATATTGTTTTTATGATATTATTTTACCACATCACACTGTTAAAAAAACATATCTAATTGGAATAAATTTAAACGAATTATCTGACATAATTTGTGTTTTTTAACTATATTATGTCCCGATAAGATGATTATTTCCTGCGGATGGTTTTAATAACCTGCGGTTCATACGGATTGTCCATGTGGTCTCTGGGTTGTTCTACAATTTTGTCCACAGCTTCCATACCGCTGGTTACCTTGCCGAACGCTGCATATTCTCCGTCCAGATGGGGAGCGTCGTCGGTCATAATAAAAAATTGGGAGGAGGCGGAGTCAGGCACCATGGTTCTTGCCATGGAAAGAACGCCTCTTGTATGCTTTAAGTCGTTTTTAAAACCGTTGCTTGTAAATTCTCCCTTGATTGAGTCAGCCTCTTTATGGCTCATGTCAGCATAAAATCCGCCGCCCTGAATCATAAATCCGGGAATAACACGGTGGAAGATAAGGCCTGCAAAAAAATCCTCGTCTACAAGCTTTAAAAAGTTTTCTACCGTTTTGGGTGCGGTTTCGGGATATAATTCGGCGGTTATCACATCGCCGTTTTCCATAACTATTTCTATCATAGTTTCCATTCCTTTCCGGTTTGGCATAAAAAGCCCAAACCTACTCATTTTACCATATTATACCACAACAACCTTTTTATTGTCAATCCGCTTGCCCCACCGAGGGGCACAATCAAAGATAAAGAAGCAAAAGGTTTATATAACAACGGTCAGCTTGTTGTGCTTTTTCTCCAGCAGATTAAAATCTTTTTTTATAACCTTTTCGCCGACTTGTATTTCAAGCTCATAACCGCCGTAAAAGCCTTTAAATACACCTTCGCCACGCTTGTCACTTTCGCATTGCGTGTTAGTACGCCACTTTTGAGAGAACAGCCTCTTTACGGTGTGATACGCCTGCTTTTCGGACAGGTCAAAGTTCATAAGACCGCCGTAATATTTATTTTCGCCCATTGTCATGTCCCCTTGCTTTGCAAAAGCGGCATATCCGTCCACAAGATTCCAGTAAATAATAGCTTCCATTGCGGGGTGACTGAAAAATACGGTGTAAAGCTTTTCTATAAGCTCAGCCTGCACAGCCTGATCCTCTTCGCTGTCTGAATATGCAGGAATGGTAATTTCCGTCATCTGAATCTTTTTATTAAACCTTGCGTACAAATCAAGTACTTCATATAGGTACAAAGGATTGTAAAGTTTTTCTGCCTTAATTTCTTCTTCCGAAGGGTCAAAAAAGCTGTGAAACTGCATACCGATTGAATCAAGGTGTGTTATTCCGTTTCTGAAAAGACGCTCTATCTGCATGTAATAGGCACTTCTGTTCTCTCTGAACGCATGGGCAAACGCCGCATAATCGTTGATAATAAGATGATTGCAGGGGAAATATCTGTCTGCCATACGGAAGCTCCATTCCACAAAGTCATCTTCCTTATAAAATTTGGACTGTTCCTGTTCATAAGCATTAAATGTTTCGTTGGTAACCTCCCATGAGGGGATAAGATGCGCATACCGTTCTGCCAGCTCACGAAAACGCTTTTCAAGCATTTTTTTGTGATATGAAACATCCGCATCTTTCAGCCACTTTGGTACAACATTATCATAATTAAGACAATGACATTTGGGCTCAATCCCGTTTTCAAGGCAGAAATCCACACATAGGTCGGTGGGCGGTCTTCTGTAAATTTTCGGACTGTCCGCCGTATAGCGTGGTTTGCCCTGCTCGGGTTCCAAATCCGACCAGTAAAAGGGTATTGTGGCAAGGTTAAAAAGTTCTTTAAAACCTTGTTTATATCTTTGGTTTTTCTCTTCTGTTTCCAATTCGTCCAGCATAAATATGTTTGCGCCGTATTTAAATTCATGGCTTTTTTGAACCGCTTTTATTTTAGCACCGGCAACGGGATTTCCCTCTTTGTCCGTGACCGTTATTACACCGTAACCTTTGCGGTATCTTTCGATGTTGCTCTCTACCACCGTTTCCATAAATTCACTGTATTTGTCAAAATATGCAAGTGCTTTTTCCCTTCTGTTTTTCATTGCTTTCACTCTCCCTTATAAAGTTGATTTTATTATAGCACAGCATTAATAAAAATCAATAAGAATTCGATACAAAACAATGATAAAACAAAATTGGCTGTGTATAAAATTTTTCGGGGAAGCAGGGCAGATATTAAAATTAACCAAAACATCAGCTTTTCGGCGAACTTTTTGTCGCATATATAAAGAAATTCTGCTGCGGCGGTTTACAAAAGGCTTGTTTTGTGCTACAATGAGTCAAATCTGTTGCAAAAGGAGAGATTTAACATGAACATTGAAACTAAATGCATTCAAGAAGGCTGGAAGCCCTCTAAAGGCGAGCCCAGACAGCTGCCTGTATATCAGAGTACAACATTTAAGTATGATACAAGCGATGAGATGGGCGCACTGTTTGACTTGGAGGCAGAAGGTTATTTTTATACAAGACTTCAGAACCCCACAAATGATATGGTAGCCGCAAAAATTTGTGCACTTGAGGGCGGCGTTGCTGCAATGCTTACTTCATCAGGTCAGGCGGCTAACTTTTATGCAATTTTTAACATTTGTGAAGCCGGTGATCACTTTATTGCTTCTTCGGCAATTTACGGCGGAACATATAACCTTTTCGGCGTTACAATGAAAAAGATGGGCATAGAGTGTACATTTGTTGACCAAAGTTTGCCCGAAGAGGAGCTTGCAAAATACTTTAAGCCCAACACCAAGGCAGTGTTCGGTGAAACAATTACCAATCCTACGGTTACAATTCTTGATTTGGAAAAGTTCGCTCGTCTTGCTCATTCACACGGTGTTCCCTTTATTGTGGACAATACCTTTGCCACACCTGCTAACTGCCGTCCTTTTGAATGGGGTGCGGATATTGTTACTCATTCTACCACCAAATATATGGACGGTCATGCAGTGGGAGTAGGCGGCTGCATAGTAGACAGCGGCAATTTCGACTGGATGAAATATGCTGATAAGTTCCCCGGACTTACAACTCCCGACGAATCATATCACGGTATCACATACGCTGAAAAATTCGGCAAGGGTGCATATATTACAAAGGCTACTGCACAGCTTATGAGAGATTTAGGCTCAATTCAGTCTCCCCAGAATGCTTTTTATCTTAATCTGGGACTTGAAACGCTCTGTTTGCGTATGGAAAAACACTGCTCCAATGCTCTTGCGGTTGCCAAGTATTTAAAATCGCATGATAAAGTTGCCTGGGTTCACTATGCAGGACTTGAGGGGGACGAATATTACGATCTTGCTCAAAAGTATATGCCCAATGGTACATGCGGCGTTCTTGCATTTGGTGTTAAGGGGGACAGAGCGGCTGCCAACAGGTTTATGGACAGCCTCAAGGTTGCAAGTATAGTAACTCATGTTGCTGATGCTAAAACCTGTCTTCTTCACCCGGCAAGCCACACTCACCGTCAGCTTACCGACGAACAGCTTATGGAAGCAGGCGTTTTGCCCGATCTTATCAGACTGTCTGTAGGCCTTGAAAATGCAGAGGATATTATTGCAGATTTGGAGCAGGCACTTAAACAAGCATGACTTGTATGTTTTGAAAAGGAAGCGTTTTACTAATGACAAGCAGTTATATTAAAAGAATAGTTTATACCGCCATGTTTGCAGCTCTTATCTGCATTGCTACACTCGTTATACAAATTCCCTCCCCCATGAACGGATATGTAAATTTGGGTGACGGCGTTATACTTATTGCATCATGGATTTTAGGCCCTGTTTGCGGTATGATAGCAGGTGCCGTAGGATCGGGACTTGCCGATGTAATCGGAGGGTATGCATATTACGCCCCTGCAACGATAGTTATTAAAGGTTTATGCGGTCTTGCAGCCGGTCTCCTGTTTTCTAAAACAAGCACATGGCGCTGTATACTTGCAGCGGTTGTGGCAGAGATTATTATGGTTTTGGGCTATTTTGCCTATGCCGGTCTTATCTTCGGCGAAGGTATAGGGGCTGCGGCAAGCATACCGGGCAACATAGCCCAAGGTGTTATGGGCATAATTATTTTTATTCTTGCTATGATGCGGTTTAAAAAGATGGGTAAGAATCCCGGAGATTTTTAAAAAAGCGGATAAGGACAAATCAATATAACAAAGCTGCCACCGGGCAGCGAATGCGTTCGGCATTCTTGTTTGCGGCGTTAGGTCTTTGAAGTCGCAGATAAGAGTGCTGTTTCGTTTAAAACACGGAGGTTTTATAATGAATAAAAAACTTAGCCGATATATTGTGCCCAACATACTTGCCATGGCCGGAATATCCTGTTATGTTTTGGCAGATACGATTTTTATTGCCGCGGCAGAAGGTACCAACGGAATAACGGCACTTAACCTGGCACTCCCTATTTATGCTCTTATCTTCGCCATAGGTTCCATGACGGGAATAGGCTCTGCAACAAGGTATTCCCTGCAAAAAGCGCTGGGCGATAAGAATGCGGATGAATACTTTTCCAATTCTATTATATGGACGGCTTTTATAGGGCTGCTGTTTGCCGGGGCAGGACTGTTTTTTCCGGATAAAATACTTATATTAATGGGAGCTGATAATGTAATCCTTGAAACAGGGCTTTCATATACGCGTACCTTTATGTGCTTTACTCCTTTTTTTATGCTTAATTATACTTTTACCGCATTTGTACGCAATGACTCATCTCCCAATATTGCAATGGCTGCAACATTAATCAGCGGCGGTTTCAATATTTTATTTGACTATATCTTTATGTTTCCGATGAAGATGGGAATGACGGGAGCTGCTCTTGCAACGGGTCTGTCACCCATTGTAAGCATGCTTGTTTGTATGATTCATTACCTGTCTGGGAAAAATACCGTAAAATTTAGATTCAAATTGCCCTCAGTAAAAAAACTTTTTTCTTCGTGCAGTTTGGGAGTGGTGGCATTTGTTGGTGAAATAGCCAGCGGTATAACCACAATGGTATTTAATTTTATACTGCTTAATCTGGCAGGAAATGTTGCCGTTGCGGCATACGGCGTTATTGCAAATACTGCCATTGTAGGAACGGCTCTGCTTAACGGCGTAGCTCAGGGTCTACAGCCTCTGGCAAGTGAAATGCACGGCAGAGGGGAAATTGATGCGGAAAAGAAAATTTACACTCAGTCTTTAAAAGTAGGAGCGGCAATATCTTTGGGATTGGTTATATTGGCTTTGCTGTTTGCAGATGGACTGGTGAGCCTGTTTAACAGTGAAAAATCCGTGCAGCTGGCACACTATGCAGAGGTTGGAACACGCCTGTACTATCTGGGCTTTTTGGTAGCTCCTTTTAATATAATAAGAGCCGGATTTTACAGTGCAAAGGGACGGGCGGCGCTTTCTTCGGTTATTGCTGTATCAAGAGGTGTTGCAGCAATTACTCTGTTTGCGTTCTTGCTATCCGAACTGATGGGAATAACCGGCGTGTGGCTGGCATTCCCCGCAGCGGAAATATTTACTCTAACTGTATCATACTTTATGATTAAAAAAGATAAGAATAAAATACCTGCTTAATATGCAAAGATAAGATAAAATCAAAACAAAACAAAACAAAACAGAGCATATATAACACTTAAATCGGGTTATATATGCTCTGTGTTTTTATTGGCATGGTTTAGAATATTGTATAGAACATCTTTACCGCTTCAGCTCTGGTTACATTGCTGAGCGGCTTAATTGTGCCGTCTTCATATCCGCCTATTATTCCTGCTCCGCAGGCTTTGTCCATACCCTCTTTAGCCCAGTTAGGTATATCTGCCGAGTCTGATGCGCCGGTAGATTTTAAAACAGTGGTTGCAGGCAGAAGTCTTGAGATAATAACCGCCGCTTCACATCTTGTTATGGGCAATGTTGTGTCATATCTTATGCTTCCGTCAGAATAGCTTTTACCTGTGATTATGCCCAGTGAATACATGGCTTTAATCTGATTTATTGCCCAATCGGGTATGGAATCTACATCTGAATAGGGCAGGTTTACCGATGCATATTCGTCAGGATTTATTCCCAAATAATTTGCGGTCATAACCGCAAATTCGCCTCTGGTAATGTTTTGTGACGGAAGGAAAGAAAGTCCGCTTCCCGTTTCAACGCCGTTTACCACGCCTTGACTGCTCATATATGTTATATAATCCTTTGCCCAGTGACCTTCTATATCGTTAAATTTATTTTCCGCAGTTTCTCCATCTGTTGTATATGAAAAGATATTTGTACGGTCGTATACATTGGTAATTTCAAGGGTTATTTTGTGCTGTGTTTGGTTATCTATCTGAAGAGAGATAACAGAGTCTCTATATTCAAAGCTGTCTGTTTGTTTTCCGTCAATACGAACAACTATACCATCTTGCGTTACTTTTGCTGTGTCGTTATTTGTAATTAATGCAGAGAATATTCCGTTATCATATGATAAATATGCAGAAGTGTGTTTAGCCGTATCATACATATCTGAGCTTTCTTTTATCGTCACCGGAAGCGTAACCGTTTTTTGTCCGGCGGTAACATAAATATTGCCCGAACCGGCAGTTTTTGCTGCGGTAAATACGCCGTCCTTTGTGATTGTTCCTATTTTTTCATCGCAAGACCATGTATAGCAGCTGTCAGAGCTGGTAAGAGTTATATGACCATAATATGAATTTGCGCCCAGCGAAATGGAACCTTCGGTGTTTAAACTCAGGCTTTTAACCTGATTGTTGTTATATTTGTCAAAAACCTCTACAGAAGTGGGATTGTCATAAACATGGTAAACCGTGTTTGACGAAATACCTCCCGATTGTGCCGTAACGGTTATATCTCCCGGATGAGTGAATGTAACTGTATTGCCGTTTATCTGCGTATTCTCTCCTGAAAGAGTCACCTCTCCCGTAATCGGTGCCGCGTGAGAGTTTTCGTCCATTCCCAAAACGGAAATTTCCTGTGATGCGCCTTTTAAATAATATCCCGTAAACGGATACATGGCAAGGCTGCTTAAATTGCCTGTTGCTTCTTTTGTGTTTACAAGAGATAAAAAGTTTGATACCGCACGAAGCGACCCGTCCGAAGGTGTGTTTATCAAAGTTGATTCAGTATGCCCCGGGAATATTCCCGTGATGGAGGTAGAGCCTCCTCCGTCAAGATTTATTGCATCAACGCAGCCAAGTTCTTTAAGCCTGTTTGCCAAGGTTTGAAGCCGCACGCCGTAGCTGTGTCCTGACTGTCTTCCGTCAATTGCATAAAAGATCAGCTTTCCGCTCTCGGTTATGCCAACGGCACTTCTGGGAGCTGCCGCCTGATCTGTATCGGTAATAGTTCCGTTTGTTATTATCCTTCCACCCGTTGCACCCATTATAAATTTAGCGTCGTTCCAGCGGGAATCTCCCTGTGCGGAAGAATTTATGGTTACTGTCTGTCCTTCTTTGAACAGGGCGATTTCGTCTTGCCTTTCCTGGGCTGCTCTGTCGTCCAGCGTAAGAACGATTTTACCTTCGGGGATTTCAATTGATCCGTCTGTATGAATAACCTGTTCCACCACGCCCGTTACAGTGTTGTTTGTCTTTACTCTGTCCGAAAGCTGACCGATGATTACATTTGTTCCTGCACCTTTGGCATATGTTTCGTCTCCAAACCTGTCTGTCAGCATATAAAGGGAATAAGGCTGGCGGTATTTGTTTATAAGGTCGGCGTTTATTGTGGTGCCCTCCACATTGATTGTGGTATAAAGGTGCAGCCACGCCATAAAAGCGGAGCCGTCCTCATTGATACCGATTGCATCGGTGCCCACACCGCCCTTAGTGATTATTTCGCCATATGATACGCAGTCACTCATTGGTACACCCGTTTCAAATGAAAAATAATCCGCATTAAGAAGCATAATCGGATATCGTCCGTCATTTTCCATCAGTTCTGCCATCTGGTTTATAGTTCTTTTTCCGTACAGAGATTCTCCGTTTATAATTTCGGGTTTTACAATATCGTTTGGAGTATACTCAAAATAATACTCCGTCTGCTTTCCTACGCCGCTTTGGTCACTATAAAAAATGTTCTTTGTAAAATATGTACCTTCGGCGAATTTTGTGGTTGCACTGTAAATAACTTCACTTCCCAAAACTGATGCGTTTGCCGTTAAAGATACAAGTGCTACCGCTGCCGCTGATACAATTGATATAAAACGCTTCGACATGATTAAAACCGTCATTCCTTTCGTTGTTTTGTGCATATAGGAAAGCCCCTTGTTTAATTTATATGGTGTTTGCTGTCAGGGGCTTTTTATATTTTATCACATCCGTTTTTCCCGGTCAAACTGAAAAATACGGTAATGTTTTATTGGTTGTACAATGTGCTTCCGCCGATAAATTCCCTTACAAGGGACATGCCGGGCACCAGACTTTCGCTTATGTCGTTTACAGACCGTGCTATTCGCAGCACTTCATTTATGGCCTGGGCATTTTTATCGTCGGGCATAGCATTTTCAAAAACTTTTTCAAGGTGCTTTCGGTAGATTCCGAATTCATAAAGCAGTGAAGAATTAAAAACAATATCTGCCGAATCGGTAAAAGGATATATATTTTTCTGTGCGCCTTCTTCCACATTGGGCCATAGCTCGAATGTAAACGCATAGTCCGAACCACGGAAGTAATAATCTCTTATTAACCGCCTCATAAGCCGTGTGGTTCGTGAGCGGATTTTGCTTCCGTCATCATTTCTAAGTGCGGTTAGAGCGGAACAGTATATTTTATACATGCTTTCGCCCGGTATGTTCTCGGTGAGGAGGGGGTTAAGCCCGTGTATTCCCTCTACAATAATAACCTCGTCGCTTCCCAAACGCAGATTTTTGCCTTGTTCTGCAGGAGCGGATTTTATAAAGTCATATTTGGGAATCAGTGTTTCTTTTCCCTTTATAAGGTCACACAGATTATCGTTGAACAATCTGTAATTAATTGATTCAAGAGCTTCAAAATCAGGCTTTCCTTCCTTGTTAAGGGGCATATCAGCATGCTTTATATAGTAGTCATCAAGAGAAATTGCCACTCCGTTTATGCCCAGAACCCTAAGATGCAGCTTAAGCCTTTCTGCAAATGTGGTTTTCCCGGAGGAGGAGGGACCGCTTATAAGAACGATTCTTTTTCGGTCTATGCTTTTTTTAATGTTCACTGCAATTTCGGATATATTTTGCTCCTGCCATATTTCACTTACATTGATAAGCCAGTTTATCCTGCCGCCATTTATAATTGTATTTATGTCGGATACCGTTGTTATGCCAAGTTTTTCACACCATCTTCTGTATATGCTTATGCATTCTTCTATTCTATCCATATAAAACACCTCCCTATAATTATATATTATAGCGTTTATTGCAAATAACTTCAAGTTAAATATATTTATCAATAATATAATGATTAAAATATATAAATATACAAAAAATTGTGATTGAATTATTAATAATTGTGTGCTACAATTTCAAAGATATGTTTTTTCGCGGCATATATTACAATAATACCGCTGACGGAGGCTGATACATATGACCAATGATTTAACCAGGGGGAATCCTGTAAAATTAATTCTGTTTTTTACCATTCCTTACTTAATAGGGAATGTTTTTCAGCTTTTATACAACGCTGCCGATACCTTTATAGTGGGCAGAACTTTGGGTGTAAATGCTCTTGCCGCCGTAGGTGCTACGGGTGGTCTTGTTTGGTTTGCCATGGGTTTTGTCCAGGGAGTATGCACCGGATTTTCCGTTATTACAGCTCAATGCTTCGGTTCAGGAGATAAAGAGAATCTTAAAAAGAGCTTTTCTATGAGTATAATCCTTTCGGTTATTCTTGCGGCAATTATTACTCTTGGTTGTACTCTGTGTGCGAGGTTGCTCTTGGAGCTTATTAATACTCCTCCCGAGATTATAGATGTTTCATATCTATATATGTTTATTTTGTTTGCCGGCCTTCCTGCTACCACCATGTATAATCTTTTGTCAAATGAAATCCGTGCACTGGGCAACAGCAAAACACCGCTTATGTTTCTTATCATAGCTTCGGTAATAAACATTGCATTAGACTTTGTGTTCATTTTGGTGTTTAAAACAGGCGCTCAGGGAGCAGGATATGCCACGGTTATAGCGCAGCTTGCCTCAGGTGTTATGTGTATTGTATATCTTGTTAAAAAAGTCCCCGAACTGCATCTTACAAAGGCTCATTTTGCCCTTGATTATCCTATGATGAAAAAGCTTGTGCGTGTTGGTCTGCCTATGGGTTTGCTTAACATGATTCTTTCCATCGGAGTTATCACCATGCAGTGGGCAACCAATCGGATAAGCACTCAGGCGGTGGCGACATACACAGCAGCAAGCCGCCTGGAACAGTTCGGCAATCTGACGCTTCAATCCTTTGGTGCTTCCGTGTCCGTCTATGCGGCTCAAAATTACGGAGCCGGAGATATAAAGCGTGTCCGCCGGGGTGTAAACAGCTGTATGGGCATGTCCATGATATGGGTGGCGATAGCGGTGGTTATTATGGCGGTTTTCGGGAAAAGTCTTATTCGTTTGTTTGTGGGAGCCGATGCAACCGGTCAGATAATTTCCGACGGTTACGCATATATAGTTATAAGCGCAGTACTTATGGTATTTCTTGCCCCTCTTATCATCTACAAAAGTGTTGTTCAGGCACTGGGCAGAGCATTTATTCCTACTATATCAGGTTTTGTTGAAGTGGTGTGCCGTGCCGGTGTTGCAATGTTTTTGGCAGCACAATACGGCTTTATCGCCTTGTGCTTTGCCAGCCCTTCTGCATGGCTGGGGGCTCTTGTTTTAATTGCTCCCGAATATTTCGTTTTGATGAGGCGGCTTTCAAAGAAATATGAACAGCAGAGCGAAGTTTTATCGGTATAAATTCAATAAAGGCAGGT